>CAUQPA010000135.1:0-8473 GCA_963519325.1 uncultured Pseudomonas sp.
GCCCCAGCAGGCCGAGCCCGGCGCGACTCGGCGTGGTCAGCGGTGGCTGGCCACGGCGATAGAGCTGCCAGAGGTTGTAGAGCACCAGCAGCAACAGGAAGCCGACGAAGCCATGGCGCATGGAACGGGCATCCAGGGACACCGCCAGGGCGGTCCCCAGCAGGGCCGAGGCCATGCCCGCACCCGCCAGCAAGGCCGCCCGCTGCCAGTCGATGCGATTGCGCTGGTTGTACTTGTAGACCGACAGCAACACGTTGGGCACCACCATCACCAGCGCCGTCCCCTGCGCCAGTTGCTGGTCGAGCCCGAACAGCAGCGCCAGCACCGGAATGGCGATCAGCCCGCCACCGATACCGAACAGCCCACCCACTACACCCAGCACCGCCCCGAGGACGACATCGATCAACACGGTAAACAGCGATTCCACGGCGGCGCTATCCAGAAGCGAGGGAATGTCGAAACACCAGTCGAGCCTGGCAGATGCCCAGACAGCAAAAAGCCCGGCGAGCCGGGCTTTCTATGGAGACGCCTGGTTTAGAGCCTGTTCAAAGTCTCGCGAGCTAGAGCAAACAAGGCGAAAATGGCTGAGGAAGCGGAGTTTACGAGTGGTAAATGAGCATTCCGAAGCCATTTTCAACGCCGTTTGGCCGACGCGCAGCAGACTTTGAATAGGTTCTTAGACCTTGGCGCGCGACTTGTACTCATTGGTACGGGTGTCGATCTCGATGTGGTCACCGATGTCGCAGAACTCGGATACCTTCAGCTCGTAGCCGTTGTTCAGGCGAGCGGTCTTCATGACCTTGCCCGAGGTATCGCCGCGAACGGCCGGCTCGGTGTAGGCGATCTGGCGCACGATGGTGGTGGGCAGTTCGATGGAGATGACGCGCTCGTTGTAGAACACGGCTTCGCAGACGTCGGTCATGCCGTCTTCGATGAAGGCGATGGCTTCGCCCAGGTCGTCTTTCTCGACTTCGTACTGGTTGTAGTCGGCATCGACGAAGACGTACAGCGGATCGGCGAAGTAGGAGTAGGTGACTTCCTTGCGATCCAGGATGACCGGCTCCAGCTTGTCGTCGGCGCGGAAGACGGTTTCCGTCGCGCTACCGGACAGCAGGCTCTTCAGCTTCATCTTGACCACTGCAGCGTTACGGCCGGACTTGTTGTATTCAGCTTTCTGGATGACCCAGGGAGCGTTGTCGATCATGGCCACTTGGCCGGCACGGAACTCTTGTGCGGTTTTCATGCGGTTATCCGTATGGATGGAAGAACGGGATTTCGAGGCGCCATATGATAGCCAATCTGTATGAAATTGCACCAGGCTGGCGGCAAGATCGCTGTAAGACCCTTGCAACTGGCTCCAGTCACGCGCCAGGAGGCGCCAATCCGTGACCTGGGCGTCGAGCGCGGACCAGGCGGCGGCCAGGTCTCCACGACCGTTCCAGGCCAGCCAGAAAGCGCTCACGGCGGCGGCGAGCGCCGGGGTGGCGGTCTCGACATAGCGCGCGAGGAAGGCCTCGAGCTTGACGAAATGGGCGTCTTCTTCCTGCGGATAGATGTGCCACACGAAGGGATGGGCCGCCCATTGCGCCCTGACGAAGGAATCCTCGCCGCGAATCGCGTTGAACTCGCAGCACCATAGCAGGCGGTCGTAATCCTGCTGGGCGACGAAAGGCAGCACCTGGACCCGCAGCGCGCCGCGGCGATGGCTGTCCCCCGCCTTGAGCCAGTCGACGCCCAGCCAGGCCGCCACGTTGGCCAGCACCCGCCCCTCGGGCACCAGGAGACAGGTGGGCTGCGCGCCGGCGCTGAGGACATCCAGCCAGTCGATCAGCGCCGGATTCTCATAGGCGAACAGGGAGAACAGTCGCTCCCCCGGTTGCTGCTGAACCCCTAGGCCGGCGAGGAACCCGGTACGCGCGTCGGCACTCGCCAGGAAATCGTCCCGCTGGGCGAGCAGGCCCTGTTCGCGCAACAGGCCACCCACCTTGGGCGTGAAGCCGGGAAAGAAGAAGTACTTGTTCAGGCCGGTCGGCTGCAGCGAGGGCAAGGCGTGGCAGCCCTCGATCCACTCCTCGGCGCTGAGATATTCCAGATTGAGCCACAGCGGGCGCTGGCTGCGTCGCGCCATGGCCGCGACGCAGCCCTCCGGCAACTGGCAGGCGAAGGCTTCCACCACCACGTCGCCCGATTCCACCGCCGCCCAGTCGGCGTGCCAGCGCCGGATCTCCACGCCCTTGTGGCTTTGCTCCTCGGCGGTCCCATCCACTCCCGGCTGGATGCGCGCCAGGGGATAGAGGTCGTCGATCCAGAGCCGCACCTGCTGGTCATGCTCGGCGACCAGCTGATGGGCGAGACGCCAGGTGATACCCGCGTCGCCGTAGTTGTCGACCACCGTGCAGAAGATGTCCCAGGCTGCCATGCCTTACCTCTAAGTCATTGATATCGAATCGGGTTCCGCTTCGCAGGCGGCAGCGGAGCGCGACGGCTGCCAGTGAACCCGGTCACACCGCCACCCCGTACGGGTCGGTAGTATCCGCGCTTTTTTGGACGGATTCTCCATGTCGTTGCGCCCTGCCCTGCTGCTTTGCCTGACTCTGGCCTCCCTGAGCGCCCTGGCGACGCCGGAACCGCCCCGCACCTTCACCGAGGCCAAGCGGGTCGCGGCCAAGGTCTATGCCAAGCAGGGCGTGGACTTCTACTGTGGCTGCCACTACAACGGCAAGACCGTCGACTTGAAGAGCTGCGGCTACGTCCCGCGCAAGAGCGCCCAGCGCGCCAGTCGCATCGAGTGGGAGCACATCGTGCCGGCCTGGGTCATCGGCCATCAGCGCCAGTGCTGGCAAAAGGGCGGCCGCAAGAATTGCACCGCCAACGACCCGGTGTACCAGAAGGCTGAGGCCGATCTGTTCAACCTAGTACCGGTGGTCGGCGAGGTCAACGGCGACCGCAGCAACTTCGCCTTCGGCTGGCTGCCGCAGAAGGCGACCCAGTATGGCGCCTGCCAGATGGTGGTGGACTTCAAGGCCAAGACCGCCATGCCACGCCCGGAAATCCGCGGCATGGTGGCGCGCACCTACTTCTACATGAGCGATCGTTACGGCCTGCGCCTGTCCAAGCAGGATCGCCAGCTCTACACCGCCTGGACCAAGCAGTACCCGCCGGAGGCCTGGGAGCGCCAGCGCAACCAGCGCCTGGCCTGCATCATGGGCCGAGGCAATCCCTACGTCGGCGAGACCAAGACCTGCAAGTGAGGAGGCTCACGCCACCTGCGGGATCCCGCTGTGAAATCTCAGCTCCCGGTCGCTGGAGGTGATCAGCTCCACTTCCAGGGCGCGCACCTCGGCGATCTTGGCGTCGACATCGTCGCGCTCGCCATAGAGGTAGGCCAGCTTGAGATAATCCTGGAAGTGCCGCGCCTCCGAGGCCAGCAGACCGCCATAGAACTTGGCCAGCTCCTCGTCGAGGTGAGGCGCCACCGCGCCGAAACGCTCGCAGGAGCGGCATTCGATGAAGGCGCCGACCACCAGGCTGTCGGTCAGCTTGAGCGGCTCGTGGTTGCGGCAAAGTTTGCGCAGGGCACCCGCATAGCGCGCCGAGCTGACGTTGCGATGCTCGATGCCGCGCCGCTTCATGATCTGTAGCACCTGCTCGAAGTGCCGCAATTCCTCGCGGGCGATCCGGGACATCTTCCAGGACAGCTCGGCGCGATTGGAATAGGTGAACAGATAGTGGAAGGCGGCACCGGCGGCCTTCTTCTCGTTGTTGGCATGATCCTGCAGCAACGTCGGCAGATCCTGCAGCGCCGCCTCGACCCAGGCATCCGGCGTGGAGCAACCGAGGAATTCGTGCATCTCGGGCAAGGACATCAGCGTAATCCCGTGCAAAAGCCGCGCATTATAAAGAAAGAGACGGCCACGGGCAGTGCCGCTCGATCCTGAGGATTCAGACCCGGCTGTCGATGCCCTCGAGCAGGAAGCGCGGGGCGATATAGCGGTCGTAGTGGGCTTCGGAGAGCAGGAAGAATTCCCGGTCGATGGCATCGCGCAACTCGGCCAGCGGCCGCTCGCGAAATTCGGGCAGCAGTCGCAAGCCATAGGCGTCCAATTGCTGGATGTGGCGCGCGCCGCGCGCCAGCAACTGGTAGGCCCAGCAGTACTCGGACTGGTCCGGGCGGAAGCGGATGCTGCGCTGCTGCAACTGCTGGCGCAGCAAGGCCGGATCGAAGACGTCGACCTTGGCCGACACCACCTGCACCAGCAGCACTTCCAGCCGCGCCCAGACGGCGCGGCGCTCGTCTTCGTTGTAGAGATTCCAGTTAACCACCTCGTGGTGGAATCTCTTGCAGCCACGGCAGACGTGGTCGCCGAACATCGTCGAGCACAGGCCGACGCAGGGCGTCTTGATGACGGGAGCGGACATGGGCGAAATGCCTTGGAGCAAAACGCCTAGTCTAGCCGGAAACGCCAGCGGCCGGAGCGGGTAGTCCGCTCCGGCCGCCCCGGATCACCGGGTCGGTCACACCGCGGCGGCGCCGCTGGCCGGCAGCGGACTGGCGCTGCGACGGCTCAGCACGTGGAAGAACAGGCCGCCCAGGAAGCAGCCGGTGAACCAGGCGAAGTTGGCGATGGGCTTGAACCAGGGCACGAAGGTGAAGCACAGCCCGATCAGCGCGGCGGCGACCAACGCCTGCACCGCCACCCAGTTGACCCCGCCGCTGTACCAGTAGGTGCCACCCGGGGTGGCGTCGAACAGGGCGTCGACCTCGATCCGGCCCTTGCGCAGCAGGTAGTAGTCCACCAGCAGGATGCCGAACAGTGGGCCGATGCAGGCGGCCAACACATCCAGGGTGTAATGGATCACCTCGGGATTGTTGAACAGGTTCCAGGGGGTGATGAAGATCGAGGCCACGGCCGCGATCATGCCGCCGGCGCGCCAGCTGATCTTGCTCGGCGCCACGTTGGCGAAGTCGAAGGCCGGCGAGACGAAGTTGGCGACGATGTTGATGCCGATGGTGGCGGTGACGAAGGTGAAGGCGCCGAGCAGCACGGCGGTGGTGTTGTCGATGCGGGCCACGGTGGCGATGGGGTCATGGATCATCTCGCCGAACACCGGCAGGGTGCCGGAGACGATCACCACGGTGACCAGGGAGAACGCCAGGAAGTTGATCGGCAGGCCCCAGAAGTTGCCGCGGCGGACGTCCTGCATGGAACGGCAGTAGCGGCTGAAGTCACCGAAGTTGAGCGTGGGTCCGGAGAAGTAGGACACCACCAGGGCGATGGCCATGATCACCTGACCGAAGGCGGCCCAGCCGGTCAGCTGCTTTTCCGCGAGGGTGAAGCTGATGTTGCTCCAGCCGGCGCGCCAGACGATCCAGGCAGCGAGCAGGAACATCACCGCATAGACCGCGGGCCCGGCCCAGTCGATGAAGCGGCGGATGGACTCCATGCCGGCCCAGAACACGCAGGCCTGCAGCACCCAGAGGGTCAGGAAACCCATCCAGCCGAGATAGGAGAGCCCGAGGAAACTGGTGTCACCGTACACGGCCAGCGCCGGGAAGAAGCGGAGCACGACGATGACCAGGGCGCTGGAGGCGAGATAGGTCTGGATACCATACCAGGCCACCGCGATCAGGCCGCGGATCACCGCGGGGATGTTCGCGCCGAACACGCCGAAGGCCAGGCGACAGATGACCGGATAGGGCACCCCCGCCTGCTGGCTCGGGCGGGCGACGAGGTTGGCGATCACCTGGATGATGCAGATACCCACCAACAGCGCGATCAGCACCTGCCAGCTGGCCAGGCCCAGGGCGAAGAGACTGGCGGCGAAGACATAGCCACCCACGCTGTGCACGTCGCTCATCCAGAAGGCGAAGATGTTGTACCAGCTCCATTTCTGCTCGACCGGGCCGAGGTCTTCGTTGTACAGGCGTGGGCTGTAGCCCGGGGGAATCTGCTGGGTCATGAATCGCCTCCTCCGTGGTGGCGGGCACCTGCGTACGATGCCTGCCTGATTTTGTATACAATCCATCAGGCAGGGAACGTGCCAGTTACTCAGGAATCTAGTTAACTGGCTGGCTCAGCAAAGGAATTTAGCGGCAAACCGCTCTGGCACAAGGGTAAGACCCGGCGCAAATGTGCACTTCTCTGGGGCATTTGGTATCAGTGAAGCGCTACCTTGGCGCATAACCGCTCGGCCCTTTTCTCGTCGTCGCCAATCCTATTTTTGTATACAATTCACGCAAATCGCCGGAGCACGCTCATGAGTGCAGTACCTTCGCCACTCGCCGTTACCGCCTCTCCCCGGGACGAGCGGATCTATCAGGACATCCTCGAAGCCATCGTCGAACACCGGCTGGCACCGGGTACCCGGCTGCCGGAAGACACCCTGGCGGAGACCTTCGGCGTCAGTCGCACCGGCATCCGCAAGGTACTGCAGCGCCTGGCCCTGGAGCGCCTGGTCTCCCTGCGCGCCAACCGTGGCGCCCAGGTCGCCCAGCCCAGCGCCAAGGAAGCCCAGGACATCCTCGCCGCGCGGCAACTGATCGAGCCGGCCTTGATGCCCCTGGTCGCCGCCCGGGTCGACGCGGCGCAACTGGCCCCGCTGCGCCAGCTCTGTATAGAGGAGCACGAGGCCCAGCACAGTGGACGCCACAGCCTGGCGATCCAGCTGTCCGCCCGCTTCCACGTCGAGCTCGCGGCGCTGGCCGACAACCAGGTGCTGACCGAGCAGGTCGCACAGCTGGCCAGCCGCTCCTCGCTGCTCATCGCCATCTATGGCTCGCGCCACAGCCTGGGCTGCGATTGCGGCCAGCACGGCGAGCTGCTGGACCTGCTCGCCAAGGGCGACGGCGCGGCGGCCAGCGACTGGATGGCGCGGCATCTGCGGCTGATCCGCGAATCCCTAAGAATCGACCAGCCCACCCCGGCCGAGCCCGATTTCCGCAGCATCTTCAAACGCAGTTGAGGCACCCCATGCAGATCCAGGTCATCAATCCCAACACCAGCGCTGCCATGACCGCCAAGATCGGTCGCGCGGCCCAGGCCATCGCCCGCCCGGGCACCACCATTCTCGCCAGCAATCCGGAGGCCGGCCCGGTGTCCATCGAAAGTCATTATGACGAGGCGGTCGCCGCGGTCGGGGTGATCGAGGAGATGCGCAAGGGCGTCGAGGCCGGCTGCGCGGCCCATGTCATCGCCTGCTTCGGCGATCCGGGGCTGCTGGCGGCACGGGAGATGGCCCAGGGGCCGGTACTGGGTATCGCCGAAGCCGGCTTCCACCTGGCCAGCCTGCTGGCGACCCGTTTCGCCGTGGTCACCACCCTCACCCGCACCCGCATCATCGCCGAGCACCTGTTGCAGCGTTACGGCTTCGCCGAGCTGTGCACCTCGGTACGCTGCATCGACCTGCCGGTGCTCGCCCTGGAAGCCGCCGATGACAGCCTGATCGAGCTGATCGCCGCAGAAGGCCGTCGCGCGCGCGACGAGGAAGGCGCCGGCGCCATCGTGCTCGGCTGCGGCGGCATGGCCGATCTGCGCGAAGCCCTGAGCGAGGCCATCGGCATCCCGGTGATCGAAGGCGTGAGCGCCGCGGTCAAGCTGGCCGAGTCCCTGGTCGACCTGGGGCTGGGGACCAGCAAACACGGGGACCTGGCCTATCCCCTCGCCAAGCCCTTCACCGGCCGTTTCGCCCACCTGGGCCGCTAGGCCGTCTACCGCCAAGGTCCAAGGCGGCGAAGTGGGGTTGCGACAACGCAGCGCTTAACTTCGCCGCAGGCTTGGCGTAGAATTGGGCAGCCTTATAGGCGCAATGTCCGATACGAAGCTGTTTTCAAAGCGTCACGAGCAAAGTTTCCGGCACCCGGGCTGCGGCGGCCTCATCAACCGCCCTGCCGCCCGATCTGCACAGCAGCGGCCGGCGTAAAACTTTGAAAACAGCTTCTAGCGGAATGCGTCCGGCGCGACGGCGGTCCTGCCCGCAGCCTCCCCCGTCACCCCTGCCGGATACATTTCGGGGCGCCAGCCCCCGGACGCAATATTGGACCACTGATGAGGGTCAACCTGTGCTAGAAGCCTATCGTAATCACGTACAAGAGCGTGCCGCCCAGGGCATCGTGCCCCAGCCGCTGAACGCCGAACAAACGGCCGGTCTGGTCGAGCTGCTGAAGAATCCTCCCGCCGGCGAAGAAGACTTCCTCGTCGACCTCATTACCAACCGAGTCCCGCCGGGTGTCGACGAAGCCGCCTACGTCAAGGCCGGTTTCCTCTCCGCCATCGCCAAGGGCGAAGCCCAGTCCCCGCTGATCACCAAGCAGCGTGCCACCGAGCTGCTGGGCACCATGCAGGGCGGCTACAACATCGCCACCCTGGTCGAGCTGCTGGACGACGCCGAACTGGGCGCCGTCGCGGCCGAACAACTCAAGCACACGCTCCAGATGGACGACGCCAACCACGACGTGGCCGAGAACGCCAAGGCG
>CAUQPA010000136.1:0-8427 GCA_963519325.1 uncultured Pseudomonas sp.
GTTCACGCCCGCCGATCTCGTCGAGCGCTTCGCGCCAGACCCGGGTCAGCGCCGGCACGTGCTCGACGGGTACGAAGTAGTAGAACCAGCCATCGGCCTTGGCGGCGATCCAGTCCACCGTCTGCCGACTGCGCCCGGTGACCAGCGCCGGGATGCGACCGTGCACCGGTTTGGGCACCAGGTCCGCCACGCCCTGCAGGTCCCCGAAGCGCCGGAATTCGCCAAGGGGGAATGGGGTCTCGCCGGCCAGGCGGAACATCTCGAAGGCATCGCGAAAGCGCTCGCCACGGCGTTCGAATTCGTTCTCCAGGCCGAAAGCCGGGTATTCCACCGGCCGGTCACCCGAGGCCACGCCCAGCACCAGCCGGCCGTCGCTGAGCTGATCGACCGAGGCCGCCATCTTGGCCAGGTGCAGCGGATGCCGCAGGGTGATGACCGCACTGCCGGTGGCCAGGGTCAGGTGCTGGGTGATACCGGCCAGGTAACCCAGATAGGTGAAGGGCTCGAACACCTGGCCGGCGTCGTTGAAACCGGGATCGTAGAAGGGTACATCGCGTGCCCAGAGCGCGGCGAAGCCCAGCTGATCGGCCAGCCGCGCCAGCCGGGCATGGTCGCGCAGGGTCGGCAGGGGGTCATCGGGATAGCCCTCCAATGGCAACAGGAAACCCAGGGTCAGGCGCCCCGGCGCGAACAGCCGGGAGAAGCCGGGATGCTGGAGAAAGGCACGGCGACGATCCGTGGTGGACATTGGATTCCCTGCCAGTGATGAGAGAGCGGAACACTTCTTATGGAGTCTAGCGACCGCACAGGGTTCGACCAGTGCCTCACCCGGTCGGCACCAGGATCCATCACGACTGAGGTTCTCGACGAAAAATGCCTGAATGCGCTGATGCCTCGTTGAACATCACCTGGATCGTCAGCCCGGCCGGAATGCTCATCTACCACTCCAAACCATTGCTTCCCCCTGATTTTCACCTTGCCGGACCTGCCAGGCGACTTTTCGTACAGAACTCAGCTCCCGCAACGGCAAACGAAAGACAGACTTCAGCACTCAAGTCATGACCTGACTCGATGCCATACATCCTCTATTTAAAATAATTATTCAAAAAAAGTATTTCTAAATAACATTAACTCAATCAAGTCCCTGTGTTTTTCCCAAGCTACACTCTAAGAAGCTTTAGTGCGTCAATTTAAAAAAACAGACTAATAAGAAGAGTCAAATAAAAAGCGTTGACAGGCTTACCAAGGCTCCTATTTATTCGGCAGCTTAATAATTTACCTTTACATCGACCGCGTTACTGCGGCCAGGGCTTTGTCATGCAACTGAAAAATATCAGCGTTCGTTCGAAGCTGTTCATTGGTTTCACCTTGCTCATCATTCCAACCCTGCTGGTCGCCTATAGCGGGTGGAGCGGCATTGAAGCCTTGGATCGACGCAGTAGCCGTATAGAGTCCATTGATCAGTTAGGTTTTTTCAGTCGGGATATGCGTATCGAAGGTCAGGCGTTTTCCCTTGACGACACTCCAGCGCAGGCAGCCCAATGGCTTAAGGTCACCGATCTTTTCGCCGGAGAATTGCAGAGCATCGCGGTGGGGTCCAAAGTTACACGGAACCAGGAGCTTTCACGGCAGGCACAAGAGGTGCTCAAGCGTTATCGAGGCCTGCAGCAGACCCGCGTGAGTCTTTCAACCGAGCAGACCAGCAGTCGCGAGAGCGGAACCGAGATCGGCGATGATCTGACCGAACGCCTCAAGACGCTGCTCCACGCCGAGCAAGAGGCGGAACATCAAGCAGCGCAGCAACAGCTCAGCGAACTCTTTGCGGCCAGCCAGAAGATGCGGCTTGAACTGCGTTCCTACCGAGCCGCGCCCAGTGCCAGCCAGGAGCAGCGCGTCAACCAAAGTCTCGGTCAGACCAAAGCCGAGCTACAGGACGTGGTGACCTTCATACCTGCCGAGCAGTTCCAGGCCCTGCAGAGTGGAATCGAGGCCTACGCCCGCTACTTCGAGAAGCAGGTTGAGCTACAGGCCAAGGTCGCGGAGACGGGAAAAAGTCTTGATCAGAATATCCAGAGGCTGCTAGATATCTCTAACGAGCTAAAGAACTTCCAAAGCGAATTACGGCGAGCCGACATGAGCAGCGCCAAGTACTCGCTGCTGGCTTGGCTACTCGCCATCATCGCCCTCAGCCTGGCCACGGCCTGGATCATCACCCGCTCCATCGTCGAACCCCTGCGCGACACGATACGCCTGGTCGAACAGGTGGCCAGCGGTGATCTGACCGCCCAAGGTGCGGTTACCCGCCAAGACGAACTCGGCTTACTCCAAGCCACCCTGCAGCGAATGACCGCTAGCCTGCGTGAGCTGATCCGAGAACTTCGCGACGGGGTGGTGCAGATGGCCAGCGCGGCCGAACAGCTGTCCGCCATCACCCAGCAGACCCGTGCTGGCGCCACGGCGCAGAAGGTCGAGACGGAGCAGATCGCCACCGCGATGCAGCAGATGACCGCCACCATCGGCGAGGTGGCGCGCAATGCCGGCCAGGCCTCGGCCTCTGCCAGGGACGCCACGCGCAAGACCCGGGAGGGTGATACCAAGGTCAATCAGGTCATCATCCAGATCGAAGCCCTGGCCCAGGAGGTGAATACCACTCAGGACACCATGGAGCTGCTCAAACAGGACGCCGACCGGATCACGGGTGTGCTGGACGTGATCAAGGCGGTCGCCGACCAGACCAACCTGCTGGCACTCAACGCCGCCATCGAGGCTGCCCGCGCCGGTCAGGCAGGCCGCGGTTTCGCCGTGGTGGCGGACGAGGTGCGCGGCTTGGCGCAGCGCACCCGCTCCTCCACCGAGGAGATCGCTGGCCTGATTGCCCGCCTGCATGGCAGTACCGACCAAATGACCGCTGCACTGGAACGCAATATCCAGTTGACCGGCAATAGCGTCGAGCTGACCCGCCAGGCCGGGACCATGCTCGGTAGCGTCAACACCGCGGTAGGCGAGATCGAGGCCATGAACGAACAGATCGCTACCGCAGTGGAGCAGCAGAGCGCCGCCGGCGAAGACATCAGCCGTAGCGTGGTCAAGGTCCATGAGGTGACCGACCAGACCGCCTTCACCAGCGAAGAAACCGCCCGTTCCAGCCACGAACTGGCCCGCCTGAGCCTGCAGTTGCAGGAGTTGGCGGGACGTTTCAAGGTTGGCTAGGTCCTGCCTCCGGCCGCGGCCAGGGCGCTTGCACCTGTAACCGCGGCCAACGCTCAAGCCAGCCCTTGCTCGCCAGACGCTGGCGAAAGGCCTCGGGGCGCGGACGCCAGGGATTGAGCGTGAGGTGCAGGGCAAAGAGCCCGGCCTGGGCGAAGGGGCTGATCACCTCGACCTGGCCAGTATCCGTCAGGCGAGCGCCCAGTGCCGATTCCACTTCGACCCAGAAGCGCATGGCATCCAGACTGTCGGCATAGGGTGCGTCGTCGTTGCGCAGGTGCATGGCCGCCTGGTTGCGTACCGACCAGGGCCACCCCGGCGCCTTGAGCGTCAATTCGGCCTCGAGCGCTCGATCGCGCTCGGGCCGGCAATCGGCCGCGTCGAAATAGATGACGTCCAGATCCGCCAACGGCGTCGCTTCGACATAGCCGTGCAGCCGATCCCAGACCAGGTTGCGCACGAAGCCGGCCGCCAGCCAGGCATCCGGGAGGCGCAGCTCGGCGAGGATCCGTAGCAGGTGCAGGCGCTCGGTATCCGCCGCCAGCCAGGATTCCAGTGGGGAAAGTAGCGTGGTCATGGCGCGACTAGTCAGTCTAAAACGATAAAAATGACCGCCTGAACCCGTTTTCGCAACGTCCATCGGCGTTGATCGCAATAACGGTTATTCCATTCAAGTTTGCCTCGGGGCCGTCGAAACGGTGACGGCTTCGCTTTGACTACCGGCGAGGCCAACAGGACGTGGTGACTGGTCAGGATCTGACCGCCGGCGAGCCTTCATCCCAGAAGACGGCCCCGCACCTCGAAGCTTGCCACTGCCCGTGCCACCCGAGGTGTAGATGTTCCGCAACCTGTCGCTCACGCTCAAGCTGTCATTGCTGCCGGCGGCCGCCCTGCTGGGCCTGCTGCTCTACGTCGCCTACACCTCCGCCCAGCTGGCCGGTAACGACCAACGCCTCGACCAACTGGAAAACCACAGCTATCCGCTGCTGGAAAAGGCCGATGCCGTACTCTTCCAGTTTTCCCGCCTGCCCGGCCTGTTCAACAGCGCCGTGACCGCCAGCGAGCTGGAAACCCTGGGCGAGGCCCGCAAGGTCGTCGGCGAGATCGACAGTCGCCTGCAGGAAATGGCCGATCTCACCCGGCAGAGCCCGGCGCGCGGTGAAGAGATCACCCGCTGGCGCGAGGGCATCCATCGCTATGGGGACAATGCCCTGAGCGCCTCGGAGCAACTGATCAAGGGCAGCGGCTCCTTCGATACCCTGCGCCCCAGCCTCGACCGCATGGCCTCGGACCTCGCGGCCGCCCAGGCCCTGGGCACCACCCTGCGCAGCCATGCCTATACCGATTTCCAGCACACCCTGGCTCAGGCCCGCGACGAGAACGCCAACACCACGCGGGTCGGCATCTGGCTGAGCCTGCTGCTGGTGGTGCTGCTCGCCGGAGCCGCCGTCCTGACCATCCGCAGCGTGCTGGGCAGCGTGCGCGAGGTGATCACCTCGCTGCGCGCCATCGCCCAGGGCGACGGCGACCTGACCCGCCGCCTGCAGGTCGGCTCGCGGGACGAGATCGGCCAGATGACCGCACTGTTCAACGTCTTCCTCGACCGCTTGCAGGACACCATCAAGTCCATCATCGACGCCGCCCACCCGCTAGGCCAGGTGTCCGCCGAGCTCTACCGCCTGACCCAGACGGTGGAAAACAACGCGCGCTCCCAGCACGGCCATACCGATTCCATCGGCCGTGATATCCAGACCATGAACAGCAATCTGCACGAGGTGGCCACGCGCTCGCGCGAAGCCGCCGACCAGGCCGCGGCGGCCGCCGAGCAGTCCGCCACCGCTCGCACCAGCATCGGCCAGTTGTCGCGCAACATGGGTGAGCTGGACGACAGCGTGCGGCAATCGGCGGAGTCGATGCAGCAACTGGAACAGGAAACCCGCCAGGTCGGCCTGGTGCTGGACGTGATCAAGTCCATCGCCGAGCAGACCAACCTGCTGGCGCTCAATGCCGCCATCGAGGCCGCGCGCGCCGGCGAGCAGGGACGTGGCTTCGCCGTGGTCGCCGACGAGGTCCGCAACCTGGCGCAGAAGACCGCGCGTTCCACCGCCGAGATCCAGGAGATCATCGAGCGGCTGCAGGGCAATGCCCAGCGCGTGCTGCTGGCCATGCAGGGCAACAATACCAAGGCCCAGGCCAGTGCCAGCAGCTCCAATGCCGCGACCGAGATGCTCGAAGGCATCGCCCAGGCCGTGGCGCGCATCAACGACTACAACGCTCAGATCGCCCTGCTCACCCGCGAGCAACTGAGCCTCTCCGACTCGATCAGCAGCGATACCCATCGCCTGCAGAGCGATACCCAGTCCAGTGCGGACAGCACCACCGCCACCGCCCGCATGGGCGAGCAGCTGGTGGTGGTCGACACCGATCTACGGCAGGCGACCTCGCGCTTCCGCATCTAGCCATCCGCGTACCGATTCTCCCCATACCAAGAAACCCCTTAGGAGCACTTCCATGGCTTTTGCACGTCTGCTCGCCTTCGGCGCAGCCCTCAGTTGCGCGGGATCCGCGCTCGCCCTCGACCAGGGTGACTACCGTTTCAACGGCTTCGGCACCGCCGGCATCACCCACCTGGGTGGCGAAGACGATGGCCGCAGCTTCGGCATCCAGGGCCAGACCAACGACCATTGGCGCGGCGACCAGCTGAGCAAGCTGGGCGGACAATTCCAATACGGCCTGACCGACAAGCTGGACGCCACCCTCCAGGTCACCGCCAAGCCCGAGCAGGACAGCTGGAAGGCCAACCTGGAATGGGCCTACCTCGCGTTCCATGCCACCGACAACCTGACCTTCCGCGCCGGCCGCCTGCGCACCCCGGTGTTCATGTATTCCGAGACCCTCGACGTGGGCCTCACCTACCCCTGGCTGCGCCTGCCCGACGAGGTCTACAGCCAGGTCCAGGTCTCCAACTACGAAGGCGCCGATGCCCTCTGGAGCCTGCCGACCAGCCTCGGCACCCTGAACTTCCAGGTCAGCGGCGGCCAGGCGGTCAATCGCAACTACTTCGTCAACGACGACCTCTACGACATCGACTACAAGCGCATCGCCGCTGCCAACGTCAGCCTGGCGACCAACGACTACGGCACCGTGCGCCTGGCCTACACCGAGTCCAGCATCGACCTGCACTATCCGCTGCTGACCCTGGACGACCAGAAGGGCAAGTTCACCTCCCTCGGCTACCAGTACGACAACGGCACCTGGCTGACCAGCAACGAATGGACCCGCCGCGTCATCGAGGGCGACAACCAGGGCAGCAGCAACGCCTTCTACCTGATGGCCGGCCGCCGCTTCGGCGACTTCCTGGCCCACGTGACCTACTCGCAGCTGGACGAAGAACGCGCCGGCCGCCAGAGCTCCTGGACCTACGGCCTGAACTACAACATCACCCCCAGCCTGGTGCTCAAGAGCGAATACAAGCGCGTCGACACCACCGGCGGCTACAACGGCACCTTCGTCAAGACCGACAACGAGAGCATCGCCAACGCCATCTACGACCGCACGGGTGATCGCTTCGGCGCGCCGGCCCGCAACTTCGACGGCGACATCATCAGCATCGGCCTCGACTTCATCTTCTAAGGAATCCGCCCATGAGTTCTTTCCGCCTGCTCACCGGCGCCGCCCTGCTGCTCGGCGCCAGCCTGGTTCACGCCGAAGTCGCCGTGATCGTCAATCCGGGCGCGGCCAAGACGCCCAGCCAGGATGAAGTCGCCAACATCTTCCTGGGCAAGGACAAGTCCCTCAAGGGCGTCGACCAGAAGGACTGGTCGGCGACCAAGGAGACCTTCTATGCCAAGGTCGCCAACAAGAACGAGGCCCAGCTGAAGTCCTATTGGTCCGGCCTGGTGTTCACCGGCAAGGGCCAGCCGCTGCCCAGCGTGGCCGGCGACGCCGCCGTGGTCGCCCAGGTGGCTGGCGAAGCCGACGCCATCGGCTACGTGGACAAGGCCGCGGTGACCGACAAGGTGAAGGTGCTCTTCACTCTGCAGTGATCAGCGCAGCGCCATGAAAAAAGCCGTCTCAGCGACGGCTTTTTCGTTTCCGCGAGGACCTCAGGCGACCGAGGCGATGCGGTTCCCGGCGCTGGCCTTCTCGACCTTGATGGCGACGAACTTGGACGTGGGCGTAAAGCTGCCCTCGCCGTAGCTCTCCAGGGGCACCAGCGGATTGGTCTCCGGGTAGTAGCCGGCGGCCTGGCCGACCGGGATGTCGAACGGCAGCGCGGTGAAACCGCGCACCCGCCGCTCCAGACCGTCGTCCCAGAGGGCGACCAGGTCGACCTTCTCGCCCGCGGCCACGCCCAGCCGATCGAGATCGGCCTGGTTGACGAAGACCACGTCGCGCTGGCCCTTCACGCCGCGATAGCGGTCGTCGAGGCTGTAGATGGTGGTGTTGTACTGGTCGTGGGACCTCATGGTCTGCAGGATCAGGTCCGGCTTGATGCCCTGGCGACGGACCGCATCCGGCAAGAGGTCGTGCAGCAGCGCATTGGCGGCGAAGTTGGCCTTGCCGGTGGCGGTGTTCCACTCCCGGCGCCCGGCCTTGTTGCCCAGGTAGAAGCCACCGGGCGCTTGCAGCCGGGCATTGAAGTCCTGGAAGCCGGGGATGACGTCGGCGATCAGGTCGCGGATGCGGTCGTAGTCCTCGATCAGCCAGTCCCAGTCCACCGGATGGTTGCCCAGGGTGGCCTTGGCCAGGCCGGCGACGATGGCCGGCTCGGACTTCATCTGGGAAGACAGCGGCTTCAGGATGCCCGCCGAGGCGTGCACCATGCTGAAGCTGTCTTCCACGGTGATGGCCTGCTTGCCGCCCTTCTGCACGTCCATCTCGGTGCGGCCCAGACAGGGCAGGATCAGCGCCTGCTGGCCGGTCACCAAGTGGCTGCGGTTGAGCTTGGTGGCGATGTGCACGGTCAGGCGGCACTTGCGCAGCGCCTTGTGGGTGCGCGGGGTGTCCGGGGTGGCCTGGGCGAAGTTGCCGCCCAGCCCGATGAACACCTTGGCCTGGCCCTGCTCCATGGCGGCGATGGCCTCCACGGTGTTGTGGCCGCGGTTGCGCGGCGGCTCGAAGGCGAAGCGCTTGGCCAGGGCGTCGCTGAGCCAGGCCGGAGCCTTCTCGTCGATGCCCATGGTGCGGTCGCCCTGCACGTTGCTGTGGCCGCGCACC
>CAUQPA010000137.1:0-8398 GCA_963519325.1 uncultured Pseudomonas sp.
GACCAGGTACGCGCCGGCAAGGTGATGTCCAGCCAGTGCATGTTCAACACCTCGTTGCAGACCGAGCGCGACCTGGGGCTGAATTTCTGGGAAGACCAGTGCCCCGCGGTGGAAGGCATCGGCCTGGCCGTCCCCGATCCGGTGCACCCGGACCGCCCGGCCTTCCAGTGGAGCGCCCGCCTGGAGCGCTATGCCCAGGCGGTGGACCAGCGCCTGAAGATGCCGGCCTGGATGGACGAATTCGAGCGCCGCGGTGGCGAGCTGATCATCCAGGACGTCGGCTTGGCCGAGCTGGAAACCCTGAGTGCAAGCCACGACCTGACCCTGCTGGCCGCCGGCAAGGGCGAGGTGGTCAACCTGTTCGCCCGGGATACCGAGCGCACCGTCTTCCAGCAGCCGCAACGCGCCCTGGCGCTGACCTACGTGAAGGGCATGACGCCCATGTCGCCCTATTCGCGGGTGGCCTTCAACCTCGTCCCCGGCGTGGGCGAGTACTTCGTCTTCCCGGCCCTGACCCTGAGCGGACCCTGCGAGATCATGGTCTTCGAAGGCATCCCCGGCGGACCCATGGACTGTTGGCAGGACGTCACCTCGCCGGAACAGCACCTGGAGCGTAGCCTGGAGATCGTCCGCCGCTTCGCGCCCTGGGAGGCCGAGCGCTGCCAGAATCTGGAGCTGACCGACGCCGGTGGCGTGCTGGCCGGGCGCTTCACCCCCATGGTGCGCAAACCGGTGCTACGCCTGCCCTCGGGCCGGCCGGTGTTCGGCATGGCCGACGCCCTGGTGGTCAACGATCCCATCACCGGCCAGGGCTCCAACAATGCCGCCAAGTGCAGCAAGGTCTATCTGGAGGCCATCCTGGCCCAAGGCGACGCCGCCTTCACCCCCGACTGGATGCACCAGACCTTCGAGCGCTACTGGGACTATGCCGGCGAGGTGGTGAAGTGGACCAACAGCCTGCTGACCCCGCCACCACCGCACATCCTCGACCTGCTCGGCGCCGCCAGCCAGTCCCAGGCCATCGCCGCGAACATCGTCAACGCCTTCGACGATCCCCGGCGTTTCGCGCCCTGGTGGTTCGAGGCGGATGCCTGCCAGACCTTCATCCGTGAACGCCTGAGCCAGGCCGCCTGAGGAACCCGCCATGACCCTAGACGCACTCGAACTCATCGCCGCCGACCCGACCAATCCACGCGCCTTGCGCAACCTGCTAGGGCAGTTCGCCACCGGCGTCACCGTGATCACCACCCGCGGTCGCGATGGCCGCAAGGTGGGCATGACCGCCAACTCCTTCTCCTCGGTGTCCCTGGAGCCGCCGCTGGTGCTCTGGAGCCTGGCCCGTCAGGCACCGAGCCTGCCGGACTTCCTCGCCGCCAGCCACTTCGCCATCCACGTGCTGGGCAGCGACCAGCACCAGCTCTCCGGCCACTTCGCCCGGCCAGCGGAGGACAAGTTCGCTGGCATCGCCCACGTCGAGGGCACCGCCGGGGTACCGCTGCTGGAGGAGGCGGTGGCCACCCTGATCTGCCGCAACCACGTCCAGTACGAGGGCGGCGACCACCTGATCTTCCTTGGCGAGATCGAGCACTACCGACACAGCGGCGGAGAACCGCTGGTCTTCCACGCCGGCCAGTACCGGGTCGCCAGCGCGCATCCGGCGCTGAGCGCCTGAGCCTCGGCAGCACCCGTCGATGCCACTCGATCGGCGGGCGCTGCCCTTTCGAATCTGCCTTTCGCGAGCACGAACAGCCGTATTCAAGGAGCCTTGCATGACCCGGATTCGCTATCTTTCCCTCGCCGGTGCCCTGGTTGCCGGAACCGCCCAGGCCTATGACCTGCCGGTGGTCAACCTCGGCCTCACCAGCTTTCTCGACGGCGGTCTGCCTGCGGGCAACGGCTGGTACCTGCAGCAGTATTTCCAGAACTACAGCAGCCATCGGCTGACCGATCAAAACGGCGACAAGCTGGGGCTGCCGAAAACCAAGCTGGACTACCAGGTATCGGTGACCCAGCTCAGCTACGTATCGGACCTGCGCCTGGGCAACGGCAATCTGGGTCTGAACATGTTGCTGCCGGTGGTGACGCGGATGAAGGTCGACGACGGCCTGAACAACGCGGCGCTCAAGGACCAGGGTGGCGTGGGCGATCTGTTGATAGGGCCCTTCATTCAGTTCGATCCGGTGATGGGCGCCAATGGCCCGCGATTCGTCCAGCGGGTGGAATTCCAGATCAACGTGCCCACCGGCGAGTACGACCGCGACAAGGACATCAACCCCGGCAACCATGCCTGGTCGCTGGACCCCTATTGGGCCGCCACCTACTGGTTCACCCCGAACTGGACCGTCTCGGTGCGCGCCCACTACCTCTACAACTTCAAGAACGACAAGCCGAGCTATGCCTTCGGCGACGTCTCCGACATCCAGGCCGGCCAGGCGCTGCACGCCAACTTCGCCACCGAATACGCCGTCACCCCGCAACTGCGCCTGGGCATCAACGGCTACTGGCTCAAGCAGATCACCGACACCCAGGTCGACGGCCACGACGTCTCCGGGCGCCGCGAGAAGGTCTGGGCCATCGGCCCCGGCGCCATGTACAGCTTCTCCAAGGATGACCACCTGGTGGCCAACGCCTATTTCGAGCAGGACGCGGAGAACCGTCCCGAGGGCAGTCGGGTGCAGGTGCGCTACGTCCATCACTTCTGACCGGACGGAGTTCAGCTCCCTTCGTCCTTTTCAAGCCTGCCGGGATGGCAGGCTTCTTTTTTGCTCCGTCCCGGCTGGCGGCGGCGATTGCAACGGCTGCTGGCGGGATACCCGAATCATTGCCGTTTTGCGAGGTCGCCATGTCCAACGACGCTCTGATCTGCCGTACCGATCGCCAGGGGCTCATCACCTTCTGCACACCGGCTTTCGCCGAGGCCCACGGCTATACCGCCGAGGCCTTGCTGCAACAGCCCATTGCCTGCCTGCGCCATGACGAAGTGCCGGCTGAACTGTTCGCTCGGCTCTGGCAGAGCCTGGCGCGGGGTGCGCCCTGGTGCGGGCCCCTGTGCAATCGTCGCGCGGACGGTGAAGCGCTGTGGCTGGAGGTCTACATCAAGCCGGTCTACGACGCTCAGGGCCTGAGCGGCTACGGCGCGCTCTATCGTCCTTTGGTGAACGCCGAACGGGAGCGGGTACGTCGTGGTTATCGCCGCGTTGCCCGCGGCGGTCGACCCGCGGGTGGCTTACCGAATTGGGGGGCGCTCTGGCCGGCGCTACCCGTCGCGGGATTGGCACTGCTGGGCAGCCTGTTGCTGGACGATCCGCTATTACGCAGCGGCTGCTGCGCCGGGCTGACCCTCACGGCGGCAGTCTTACCCTGGGCGTGGCAACAGCGGCGACTCGCCGCGGTGCTGACGAGTTGGCCGAAGGTCTGCAGCGATCCCTGGTTGGCCGGCTTCCGCCCCGAACGGGGTATGGCGGCGCGCCTGGCCCTGGCCCTGCACAGCGAAGAGCGCCGGCTGCAAACGGCGCTGGCACGCATTGGCGGAGCGGGGCGGCAGGTGCGGACGCGCGCCGAGGAGGTCGGCGGCCTGATCCGTCACGAGCGACAGCGGCTGGATGGCCAGCGCGAAGTGGATGACCAGACCGCCACCGCGGTCCACGAACTGGCCGCCACCATCCAAGAGGTGACGCGCAATGTCCTGGCCGCGAGCCAGGCCACCACCGCGGCTAGCGCGCAGGCCGACCGAGGGCGTGAGCATGGCGAGGCGTCACAGCGGGCGATCGCTACCTTGCACGAGACGGTTACGGCCAGTGCGGTGGCGGCCGGCGACGTCGGGGCGGCGGTCGCGACCATCGATGACTTCACCCACCTGATCGACGGTCTGGCGGCCCAGACCAACCTGCTGGCGCTCAATGCCGCCATCGAAGCGGCGCGGGCCGGCGAGGCGGGACGGGGTTTCAGTGTGGTGGCCGAGGAGGTCCGCAATCTGGCCGCGCGCAGCCAGGATGCCACCGCTGCCATTCGGCCGCTGCTGGAGCGGCTGCGCCAGGCCAATCAGGTCAATCGCGATCAGGCCGAGCGCTGTCAGGCGTTGGCTGAAGATACCGGCGAGCAGATCGCCCAAACTTCGCAGCGGCTGGTGGACGTGGACCTCTCGCTCAAGCACATCGATGACCTCAGCCGGCAGGTCGCCGCCGCCATGCTGGAGCAGGAGCAAGTCATCGCGGTACTCGACGAGCAACTCCAGGCGACCGCGGTGGCCACGGCGAGCAGCGCCGAACGCATTCAGGCGGTCGAACGACTGGGCCTGGAGCTGGGGCGGCAGGCCGAGTCCTTGCATTTGCTGGCGGTGCATTTCGATCGCTGACCGGAAGAGACCGCGCCCGGCAGGGTGGCTGCCGGGCGCGGGTTGAAACGGCGGAATCACCGTGTAGACGCACTCTGCAAGAACTTCTCGCTATACAGCCGCGTCTCCTCGCCCAACCCCTGCTGGTCGAGCCAGGTCTTGACCGCCTCGACCATGGGCGGCGGACCGCAGAGGTAGAGATCGCATGCCTGGTCGGTGAGGAAGCGGCGGTCGAAGTGCTCGGGGATGTAGCCGCTGAGGCCCTGCCAGGCCGGGCTCGGCTGGCTGACCACCGGTTGGTAGTCGAAATCGGCGATGCGCGCGCGATAGGCCTCCAGGCGTTCGCCTTCGCAGAGATCCTGCTCCTGGGTGACGCCATAGAACAGCCGCACCGGTTGGCCGCAGCCGCCTTTGTCGGCCATCTCGTCGAGCATGCCGAGGAAGGCCGAGAGGCCGGTGCCGCCGGCCACCAGCACCAGTGGCCGCTCCACCTGGCGCAGGTAGAAGCTGCCCAAGGGCGCCTCCAGCTCAAGAGTAAGCCCCGGCTGGCAGCGCTCGCGTAGGAAGTTGCTCATCACCCCGTCCGGCAGCAGACGGATGAGGAATTGCAGCTGGTTCTGCGCATTGGGCCGGTTGGCGAAGGAGTAGGCGCGCCAGTCATCGGTACCGGGGATACGCAGCCGCGCGTACTGGCCCGGGAGGAATTGCAGCTGCCGGGGGGCGGCGCTGGCGTCGAGGTGCAGGATGGCGGTGGTGGCCGAGACCAGCTCCACCGAGGTCACCTGGGCGCTGATGCGCTCGGGGTCGGCGGCGTGGCAGAGGCTGGAGTCGTGGTCGAAGTAGACGGCGGCGTCGGAGGTCACCCGGGTCTGGCAGGCGAGCATCTTGCGCTGCGCCAGGTCCCGCTCGGAGAGGGCTTCCTCGTCGACGTAATCCTGGCTGTAGGCGCCGGCTTCGCAGCGCCCTTGGCAGGTGCCGCAGACACCTTCGCGACAGTCCAGCGGCAGGCTGATGCCCTGGCGCAGGGCGGCGTCCAGCAGCAATTCGTTGGGCTTCACCGCGATGAACAGCGTCTTGCCATCGGCGAAGCTCAGAGCGACGTTGTGGCTCATGGCGGTGGCCTCAGAGATGGTAGAAGTCGAGCACGGAGTTGATGGTGTCGTTGAGCAGCAGCACGTGCTTGCGGGTGATGCGGAAATCACCGGCCACCTCGCGCAGGTGATAGGTCACCTGGCCATGGAACTGTTCGGAGACGCCATGCCGGGTGTAGAGGGTCTGCCAGCCGGCGCGGACCTCCAACTGGCCATCCTCCCAGCCGGTGACGCGCACGTTGCTGATCTGGTGCAGGGTGCGCGGCAGTGGGGTGGATGCGGCCGACTTGCCGGTACGCAGGCGGAATACCCGATCCTCCAGGCCCGATCTATCGGCGTAGTAGATGTAGGAGAGGCCCTGGGTGGGGTCGGCCACGTACTCGTGCTCGCTGACCCACTGCGGCAGATGGAAGACGCTGTCGGCGTCGAACAGCGCCAGGTAGGCATCCCAGTCTTGGGCGTCGCAGAGCGCGGCCTTGCGGTAGAGGAATTGCTCCACGGCGTACTGCAGGTCAGGAGTCATGCTGACACCTCCGTCGGTTGCAGGGCCTTGAGCGCCAGGCCATCGAGCAGGAAACGCTGCCAGGCGCCGTGCTGGTTCACATAGAGGCCTTCATGGGTGAATTCGGTACCGGTGAGCACCGGCTGGATGCCCAGGGCCTCGCTGTTCACGGTGGGGCCGGCGGTCCAGCGGTGGTGGCCGCGGGAGATGTCGTTCCAGCGCTCCAGGCGCGCCTGGAAGCCACGCTGGGCTTCGCGGAATTCCACCAGGTCGTCGGGCGTGCCCATGCCGGAGACGTTGAAGAAGTCCTCGAACTGGCGGATGCGGTTGGTGCGGTCGGCCGGGGCCTCGCCCTTGACGCCGATGCACTGGCTGATGATCTCGGTCTTGTTCCAGGCCAGCGGCCGCACGATGCGCAGCTGGGAGCTGATCTGGTCCATGAAGAACAGGCTGGGGTAGATGTTGAGGTTGCGCAGGCGATGCATCATCCATTCGGCGCGGGCCTGGCCGTATTCCTCCACCAGGCGCGGCATGACGCTGGCGTAGCCGGGGCGCACGGTGGGGTTGGGCATGTCGCTGAACAGCAGGCTGTGGCCGTTCTTGAAGGAGAACCAGCCATCGTCGGTCTCGGCATCGCCGGCGCCGAGCTTGCTGTAGTCCAGGGTGCTGCTGGCGTTGCCTTTCTCGGCATTGACCTGCTGGCGGTGCTGCACGGTGGAGACGTAGTTGTAGTGCACGGTGCTGACGTGATAACCGTCGAGACCGTTCTCGTTCTGCAGCTTCCAGTTGCCGTCGTAGGTGTAGGTGGACTTGCCCGGCAGGATCTCCAGCTCACCGGTGGGGGACTGGGCCACCATCATGTCGAAGAACACTTTGGCATCGCCCAGGTAGTCTTCCAGGGAGTCACTGCCCTGGGTATCCAGGCTGACGAAGACGAAGCCCTTGTAGCTCTGGATGCGCGCCTTCTTCAGGCCGCGGGTGGCCTTGTCGAAGCCATCGGGGTATTCGCCCGGTGCCTTGACCTTCACCAGGCGGCCGTCGCTCTTGTAGCACCAGGCGTGGAAGGGACAGGTGAAGGTGGACTGGTTGCCGCGCGCCACTCGGGTGAGGGTGGCGCCGCGGTGCTGGCAGGCGTTGATCAGCGCATGCAGCTCGCCGTTGCCATCGCGGGTGATGATCAGCGGCTGGCGCCCGGCGCGCATCGTGACGAAGTCGTGAGGCTTGGCGATCTCGCTTTCGTGGCAGGCATAGATCCAGACCTTCTCGAAGA
The DNA here is from genome assembly GCA_963519325.1 of uncultured Pseudomonas sp. GTDB lineage: Bacteria > Pseudomonadota > Gammaproteobacteria > Pseudomonadales > Pseudomonadaceae > Chryseomonas. The sequence goes on from CAUQPA010000137.1 coordinate 7,197, forward strand.
TCAGCTCCATTTCCAGCTCGAACAGCTCGGGTTCGGTGAAGAGATCGCGGGCGATGCGATAGACGCCGTCGGCCGGACGGAAGTCCAGGCAACCTTGGATGTAGTCCTGCCATTGGGCAATGCTGCGGATGCTCATCAGGGGTGTCCTCTAGGGTGAGACTCGCCTCGATTGAAGCCCCGCCACCCCAACCCCTCTATCCGCTTTTTCGTTGATCGCTAGCCGAATTTTTTCGCTCGCTGGACTGGCCTGCACTCTGCGGATAGTGGCGGCGGCACGCGGCGTGCAGCATGGAGCCAGCCAACGGAGGACCCAGCATGCAGCAGACGAATTTCGAGGTGCAGACGCACAGTGGCCAGGTCGCCGAGGCCTGCCGCTGGATGAGCGCGGTGGCTGGTCCGCACCGCCTGGAAACGCGCAGCGGCGCCGAATTGAGTTTCCATCACCAAGGACTGCGACTGCCGGGCCGGGCCACGGTGCTGGGGCGGATCGGCTATGGCGCCGCGGTGCAGATCGGCATCGACGCCCTGGATGCCTACAGCCTCAGCCTGCCGCTGCAGGGGCGCCAGTCGTTGGCCAGCCGCGGCGCGCGCGTGCGTTCCGACAGCCAGTGCGGAATGGTCGTCGCGCCCCATGAATGGCAGCGGCTGGACATGGCTGCCGACTGCCTCAAGCTGCAGGTGGTGATCCGTCGCGAAGCCCTGCAGGAGGTGGCGGAGGGCCTGCTGGGCCGGCCTTTGGCGGCGCCCCTGAGCTTTGCCGGCGAGATGGAACTGGCGCGCCCGGCGGTCGCGGCGTGGTGGCAGGGCGTGCGCCAATTGCTGGACGGCTGGAGCGCGGTCCAGGCGCTCTATGGCCAGCCGGCGCTGGCCAACGACCTGGAAGTGATGCTGCTCAAGGGCCTGCTGCTGGCCCAGCCGCACAATTACTCCGCGGCCCTGGAGGAAGGCGTGGGGACCGGCTATCCCGAGTTTCTCCTGCGGGCGCGGCGTTATCTCGAGGCCCAGGCGCGGGAGAATCCCTCGCTGGAGAGCCTGGAACGCGTGGCCGGGGTGTCCCGCGCCAAGCTCTATGCCAGCTTCCGCCGCTATCACGGCCAGCCCCCCATGGCCTATCTCAAGCGGCTGCGACTGGAAGAGGTGCGGCGCCTGCTGCTGGCGCGTCGTGAGGGTGCCAGCGTCTCGCGCATCGCCCTGGATTGGGG
>CAUQPA010000138.1:0-8391 GCA_963519325.1 uncultured Pseudomonas sp.
GCGCAAGGCTACGGTGATCCGCTGGCTGGATCGGACGACAGGGGCGGTCTTCCTGCTGTTCGCCGCCAAGCTGGCGCTGAGTCGGCGGTAGGGGCGGGGGCAGCCTGCTTTTCGGGATACCCAAAGCAAGCGCCAGAAACGAAGGCCCGCACTAGGCGGGCCTTGGGGTGATCCTTGGGGATCCAATTGGTCGAGCGACTACGTCAATACTTACTGCGGTAGCCTGCGTCCAGCCTGGCTTTGTTTCATATAGGAAAGGCCTGGCATACACATAGGCATACACGGACCTCGGGAGCTTCTAACTCATCTCTGCACGGCGGGCAGTGTCTGGGTTCTTGGTTTTTTCTTGGGTAAGGGATACATGGCATCGGTAGGCACCGCTGGGCTCCACCGCAGAATGCACCGTCCGCCGTTCGAGAGCTATACGTTACAGTTGGTCGCCTTGCTAAAGATCGATTGGACGATCTCAATGCAAGGGGCAATAATGACCTATTGTCGTAGTCAGGGATGAAACGTAATGTTCGAAAATATTAATGTCCAGTTGGTTGCAATTCACGAGATCTTCCCGCGCGGTGCTAATCGCGAAATTGTAAAGCCGAGACTTAGTGATGATCCAATTACGCTAGATTTGGAAGCGTCAGCTGCTTTGCGGGATAGGCTAATTAAAGCCCTTGGTGAGTCCTCTAGATGCATGGAAATGGACTTTCAGCCAGAAGTCGCAGGCTGCGCTATTGGTCTGGCTAAAGAGCTTGTCGATGAGAAAGAAAAATTTGCTGTTCGTTCAAAGGCGGTAGCTGAAAAGTTGGCAGTTGCTCAGACACGCCAGAATTTACCTGGTGGAATAGTGGTGGTGTTGTCAGGGACGGCAGGCAATCCTTCTAAGCGCTTCATTTGTATGCTTAAGGCTGAGCCGCATAATGGCTTTGCACGTACCGTTATAGATGGCGTGATTTCCCTTCAGTTTCTGAAGGATTTGATCCTCACACCTCAGACTCGATTGTATAAAATTGGATGTTTTGTTGAGGTTAAAAGAGATGCTAATCCTGACGCTCCGGTCGCTGAGTGCTGGAGGGCCTTCATATATGATGAGACTATGTCTGCAACTAATAAGTTGTCGGCGGCTAGCTATTTTTATGATTCGTTTTTGGGTTTGAGGTTTCAGCAGAATAGCGCTACCAGAACTAAAGAATTCTACGATTATACTAAAGAGTTTGTTACGCGCCTTGATGTTCCTCCTGAGCAAAAAAATGATCTGCTGAATGCTTTATCTACATACTTGAAGGTGGCGAAGTCTCCAACTATACAGGTTTCAGAATTTGCCCAGACGTACTTGGCAGATCCTGAGGTGGTAGATAGTTATCAGATTTATATGGGTGAGAAGAAATTTCCAGCTAATGCTGTAAATAAAGATCTTGCGTATGTTCAGGGGAGTTTGAAGCTTAGGAAGCTTGTGTTTTCTCAGGGTATAAAGATCACCGGACCTTCCGAGCAATTTTCAGAAAAGGTGCAAGTAGAAAGTTTTGACGGGGATCTGGATGAAAATGGTAGTCCGCAAGTCTGGACTAGAGTGATAATTAAGTCTGATATAAAGTCGCAAGAATGAATGAGCAGGAGTTTCTCGAGCTCTGGGAGTATGAGGCCCCCATGTATCAGGCGTGGGGAGATTATATCACTGCGCTTGTTGTGAATCGTTTAAAGGAGAAGTGTATTGATAGGCATGGCTCCTTTCTCAAGATACCGCCTGAGCCTAGAATCAAGACGCCACAATCTCTTCTGGATAAAGCATTCTATAGAGATAAAGGATACTCAGATCCATATAATGATATCACCGACAAAGTGGGTGTGCGGTTTGTTGTTCTTTTGGTTGAAGACATCAAACTCATAGAGCAGGTCTTGAAGGAGCTTGCTTTCATAAGCTGTTCAAAAGATAGGGACTACGAAAAGGAACGATATGAAAGTCCTTTGGAGTTTACCTATCAGTCAGTGCACTATGTGGTAAGGCTGAAAGAGAACATAGAATTCGCAGGGCATACTTTATTAGAGGGCTTGCCCTGTGAAATACAAATTAGAACCTTGCTGCAACATGCGCATAGCGAGTTGACGCATGACAACGTATACAAGCCGACATCCGCTATAAAAGCTGATCCATCCGTTCTACGTGTCGTAGCCCGAAGCATGGCTCTAATCGAATCTGCTGACGAGTGCTTTGATAGTGTAGTCACAAAGCTTAGGGAGCTTGAGCGTCCATTTAGAAATGCATTAGAGGTGCTTGAAGATTTGTATAGAGAGGCTACGGGCGCTGAGCCTCAGTTGGAAAGATTTAATAGTCTGATACTTGAGTCCTGCCAAGAGTTTTTAAGCTTGGATTTGGAAGATAAGCTTCGCGATTTTTTGGCTGAAAAATCCTATATAGGCGAGAGGGTTTTACAGCACTCTCAGTACTCGCATGTTTTTAGGCAGGCGTCAGTTATATTGGTTTATTTTGCAGTTTGGCATCGGCCTAGCGTCACAAAAGAAAAATGGCCGCTTATTCCTGACGACCTGAATACAGTGTTTGTGGATCTTGGTCGAAATTTTGACCAGTACTAGATTGATTATAATCCGCCTTATCTGCTCGCAGCTAAAATATTTTTGTAGGCTGCTTTTTTCTTCTTTTTAATTTTATCAATCCGCTTTTGTCTCATTGCTACTCTAAGCGGTCCAGGTTCCGTCATCCTGATTTTTCGTGATACAACAGGCGGCAGCTTCGCGGCTTCCTCTATAAGTGTGTCAACAAAGGTTTTTTGCCAGAGCCACATTATCTCAAGAATGAAAACTGGTGAAAAATAAATCACGGCAAGCGCTACTTGATCTGTAGTTGATCGTGGGCCAGCTTGTATTGGAAGTATCAGTAATCCGAGAGAGATAACTGCTGATAACAAAAACGACGTATAGAGTGCAGACTCTTTTTTTAATTCGCGCATTGTTTTCAGTTTGTCGATTCGAATGTTTTTTACTTTCTTCAACTCCCTATATCTAAGAGACTTAAGGAACAAAACCAGTTTTACGATGATGGGGCTGCCGACCTTTTTGAGCGTCCAGTAGATCGCAGCAATCATTCCTGGCAGATAAAGATCCTTAGCGCTGGGGATCAGGTCCCATGCACCGATAGCTGTCCAGTCCAATACCAGCTCCTTGGGTCTCGCGATTAATCAGTGCCTTCGCAGTAGGGTTAAGAAAATCGTCCATGCTGCAGGGATTCGCAGGCTTTTTCCACCTGCTGACATCTACTTCTCGGCCAATTGTGGCGCGGCTTTAGGTCAGATGTAGGGGTGCAGAAAAAACGACACATTTAGCCCGCAGGTGTGGCGGGGGGACAACGGCGCGCGCTGGGGTAAGGAGGCCCCTGGCGACAAGGGACGGTCGGTTGGGAACGATCCTGGTCGGGCGCTATCACATCGCCACCAAGGACCGGTTTGCAGGGGATTGCTGCCATGGATCGTATCGTTGCCCAGATTTCGCACGTCCTCGACTGGGAGTACCTCATCGCGCTTGAGAGTAGCCTCACGGCCCAGGGCTTCATGAATGAGAAAGTCCGGGCCGAATTGGATCGGCATGGGCTCAGCCTCGCCCGGCGCTACCTGATCACCAAGGCCAAGCTCGGCGGCGGTCCTTTCTCCGCTGTCGAGGAAGAGATACTCGACGTCCTGGCCGAAGGCATCGCCACGATCCGGCGCTCAGGGCAGATGCCGCACATCGTCATCAAAGGCATACGGGCCGGTGGCTTGGTGGGCATGGTGCAGCGCCGCGTCTGTCACCCTAGTGACTCTTCAGGCCGTAGTGACCTGGAGCTGTTCGGCACGGCCCGCGGTGCTTTCGAGGGGATCGTCAATCGCCATCCCACTGCCTTCGACGCCGAGACGGTGAAGCTGGCGCGGTTCCACGCGGCTTAGCCTGTAGCTGGAGTGTCAGGCGCAAAAAGACCGCCCTTAGGCGGCCTGTCGCTGGCTGGAAAGAGCGAGACGCTGCGCTGTCTGTCTTGCTTCTCGAACACAGCCTTAGATTGGCTATTGCGTGTTCGCTCGTCAGCGGCCAAGTAGACGAGGCGCTGAAGAGGGGATACTTGCTCAGCGTTCGGCGGGAAGGAGCCCTGGGATGGGTCACAGCGCCTGGGTCACCAGACGTTCAGCGAAAACAAGACACCCAGAAACGACAAGGCCCGCACTAGGCGGGCCTTGGGGTGATCCTTGCGGATCCAATTGGTCGGAGCGACTGGATTCGAACCAGCGACCTTCTCGTCCCGAACGAGACGCGCTACCAAACTGCGCTACGCTCCGTGATGGATGGCGCGCATTCTACCTAAAACTCATGCAAGCACAAGGGGTTAGGTAAAAAAATCGCGCCGGGTCAGGAATCAGAGTTCCTTGATGGTACGAACCTGGTCCTTGTTGATGCGGGTCGGCTTGCCGTCGAGCTGCTTGAAGCTATAGAAGCCCGAGTCCTCGTCGTATTTCGGCGTGTCGGTGGCCTGGATCTCGCGGCCATCGTTGAGGGTGATGACGCTGGGCGTGGAGCAGCCGGCGATCAGGGCGCTGGCAACGACCAGCAGGCAGGCGGGGAGCAGGTGCTTGTTCATGGGGCGGTCTCCTTTCTTGGCAACCAAGCGGGCTTAGGACCGCGGGTGTGGGGCCGAGTTCGTCCCGGAACCGGGTGGTCACGGTGGCAGGCGCTGCGGCTTGCGCCCTTCAGCGCGGTCTTTCCAGCGCCCTGGGGTCGTTGAAGTTGGCCAGCCGCGGATCCTCCTCGGCGAACTCGACGGCGCTGAGCCCCAGGGCTAGCAGAGCGCCGCGCGGGCTGCGCTCGCCCATGGCCCAGGCCTGGCGCAGCTCAGGGAGCAGGCGCCGGGGCAGGGCGGTGAACAAGGGCTGCCAGTAGCCGCCCTGGTGGGCCATGACCGGTCCCTGGCTCGCCTGGGCCGCCGCCAGCAACTGCTGGACGAGCGCGGCGTCCAGCCGCGGCGCATCGCAGGGCAACAGCAGTACCCAGTCATGGCGCGCCACGGCGAGGCCGGCCAGGACGCCGGCCAGGGGGCCCGGATAGTCCGGTTCCTCGTCGGCCACAACCTGGTCGGCCCACAGCGCGTAGCGCTCGGCGTTGCGGTTGCAGGAGATGATCAGGTCATCGGTGAGGGCGCGGACCGCCGCCTGGACATGGGCCACCAGTGGCTGGCCTTGCCATTCCACCAGGCCCTTGTCACGCCCGCCCATGCGCTGGCCGCGACCGCCGGCGAGGATGAGGATGGAGGCGGGCAGAAGCGGCATGCAGGGAGACCTCTCTTGGGCCGTTGGGCGAAAGCCCAGGGCGGGATTGGGCGGTCATCCTAGCCCAGTTTGGCTGACGGCGGACCGCAGGACGGTGGGTTGGCCTGGGGAAAAGGCTGGGCTAGACTCGGGCGCGCCTGTCTGAAACGGGCGCGCTAGACACCTTTGATCCCGTCCGCCTTGCGGGTGGGAGTCCCTGCCCAGAAGGAGTTTGGAAAAGATGAAGACGAAGCTGTTCTCGGTCCTGGCGATGGCTGCGCTACCGGCCTTCGGTGCGGGTGGCGCCGAGCCGCCCGCGGTGAAGGTCACCTTCGGCAAGCCGACCGTGCGCCAGAAGCTGTTCTACGAAAAGCTCTACGAGAAGAAGCCCTATCCCGACGCCACCCTCTACTACTACAGCAACGGCGTCTACAAGATCATCTCCCCCGGCGAGGAGCACTACGGCGTCTACGTGGTGCACGGCAAGCTGACCGACGACCAGTACCAGGTCGACTTCATCTCGCTGCCGTCCGCGGACTGGGGCGGCAAGACGGCCCGGCACTTCCTCAAGTTCGACCGCAAGGCCGGCACCTTCACCCAGCAGGCGACCTGGGAAGAGGATCCGAACATCGCCCCGCAGCACGGCCGCTTCAGCCAGGACGACAACGACATCGCCGATCCGCGCCCGATCAAGTGGGAGACCCACGCCGAGGGCGAACAGCGCCAGCGGTAGGCCAGGCCTTGGGCGTCCCTGGCGGTTGAAGGGGCGCCGGTTTTTCCTCTAGGCTGTGCTCATCCAGACCTCGCGGACCCGTCGCCGCGCCTCGCTGGCCGGATTCCTCCGCCGCGCCGCAGCGGTCGTCGTCCCGGCGACTGTCGGTCCGGGCGGCAGCCGCTAGGGGAAACCCGTCGCCCGCCCCGGGGTCTTCCGCTGCACTCCTTCTTTCCTTGCCTACTTCGGAAACCCAAGCAGATGAGCCATAAAGCCGAGGCGGTGTTCGTACCGCTGAACATCGCCGTGCTGACGGTGAGCGATACCCGGACCTTCGAGAACGACACCTCCGGTCAGCTGTTCGTCGACCGCCTGGAGTCCGCCGGCCACTTCCTGGCCGCCCGCGTGCTGCTCAAGGACGACCTCTACAAGATCCGCGCCCAGGTCGCCCAGTGGATCGCCGATGAGCAGGTGCAGGTCGTCCTGGTCACCGGGGGTACCGGCTTCACCGGCCGCGACAGCACGCCCGAGGCGGTCGCCTGCCTGCTGGACAAGCAGGTGGATGGCTTCGGCGAGCTGTTCCGGCAGATCTCCGTGGCCGATATCGGCACCTCCACCGTGCAGTCCCGCGCCCTGGCCGGGCTGGCCAATGGCACCCTGGTCTGCTGCCTGCCGGGCTCCACCAACGCCTGCCGCACCGCCTGGGACGGCATCCTGGGCGAGCAGCTGGACAATCGCCATCGTCCCTGCAACTTCGTGCCCCACCTCAAGCAGGCCGAGCCCTGCGGGCCGCGCGGATGAGCCTGCTCTCCCTGGAAGAGGCCCTGGCGCGCCTGTTGGCCATGGCCGCCGAAGACGGCCCCTTGCCGCTGGAGCGCGTCGACCTGGGTGACGCCGATGGCCGCATCCTGGCCAGCCCGCTGATCGCCGACCTCGACCTGCCGCCCTGGGACAACAGCGCCATGGACGGCTACGCCCTGCGCCTGGACGACTGGCAGGGCGAGCCGCTGCGGGTGTCCCAGCGTATCTTCGCCGGCCAGGCGCCCGCGCCGCTGGAGCCGGGGACCTGCGCGCGCATCTTTACCGGCGCGCCGGTCCCGGCGGGTGCCGACTGCGTGGAGATGCAGGAGAACGTTGAGGTACTGGACGACGGTCGGGTGCGCTTCCTCGAGGCGCTGCGGCCGGGTCGCAACATCCGTCGGCGCGGCAACGAGGTGAAGGTCGGTGACGAGGTGCTGTCCGCCGGTACCGCCCTGGGCCCGGCCGAACTGGGGGTCGCCGCGTCCCTCGGTCGCGCCCAGCTCGAGGTGTTCCGGCGGCCCAAGGTCGCGGTGCTGTCCACCGGTGACGAACTCGTCGCGCCGGGGCAGCCGCTCGGACCGGGGCAGATCTACAATAGCAACCGGGCCCTGCTCATCAGCTGGCTGCGGCGCCTGGGCTGCGAGGTGTCGGACCAGGGCATCCTGCCGGACGACCTGGCGGAAACCCGCGCCCGCCTGGCGTCGCTGCAAGCCGATCTCATCCTGTCCACCGGCGGGGTCTCGGTGGGCGAGGCCGACTATCTCGGCCAGGCGCTGCGGGAAGAGGGCGAGCTGACCCTTTGGAAACTGGCGCTCAAGCCAGGCAAGCCACTGACCTGCGGCCGCTTCCGGGGCATCCCGCTAATCGGCCTGCCCGGCAATCCGGCCTCGACCCTGGTGACCTTCGGCCTGCTGGCCCGGCCCTATCTGCTGCGGCGTGCCGGCAAGGTCGAGGTGGCCCCCCTGAGCGTCGAGGTCCCGGCGGGTTTCGACTGGCCGCGGGCTGGCGCGCGCCGCGAATACCAGCGCGCGCGCCTGGAGGAAGGACGGGCGGTACCCCATCGCAACCAGGGTTCCAATGTGCTGCAGACCGCGGCCTGGGCCCATGGTCTGGTGGAGATCCGCGAGGACCGCACCTTCGCGGTGGGCGACCCGGTGCGCTTCATCCCGCTGTCCGAATTGCTCAAGCCGTAGCGAGTCGGCGCGCGGGACTGAACGTGGCCGTCGGGGCACAGTCCTAGTCTGCAGATTAGCCAGCCGGGCAGCGCCCGGCGCCTGACGCGGCATCTCGCCGCGCAGAGCCAACCTCGGACGATAGACATGACGACTACAGGCATCCTGGATGACGCGGCCCTGGTCATCCTCAATGGCAAGGAAACCGGTAACGAAGAGGTCCGCGCGGCGATCCTCGAACGGCGCGAAGCCGGTCATCGCATCGACGTACGGGTGACCTGGGAAGAGGAGGACGCCGCGCGCTTCGTCGAGCAGGCCACCCGCGACGGCTACGGCACCCTGGTCGCGGCCGGGGGCGACGGCACCCTGCGCGCGGTCGCCGAGGCCATGGCGCAGAACCAGAGCCGGGCGCGCCTCGGCCTCCTGC
>CAUQPA010000139.1:0-8375 GCA_963519325.1 uncultured Pseudomonas sp.
GGCTGTCCCGCACGGCGCGCGACCTCGGCCTCTGGCTGCTGGCCGGTACCCTGCCGCTGCTGCCCGAGGGCGCCACCGAGGGCAAGCCCTGCGCCTGTTCGCTGCTGTTCGACGACCAGGGCCGCCGGGTCGCCCGCTACGACAAGCTGCACCTGTTCGACGCCGACGTCAGCGACAGCCACGGCAGCTATCGCGAGTCCGATCACTATGCCGCCGGCGAGACCCTCACGGTGGTGGATACCCCGGTCGGTCGCCTGGGCCTGACGGTGTGCTACGACCTGCGCTTTCCCGAACTCTACGGCGCCCTGCGCGCCGCGGGGGCGGAGCTGATCAGCGCGCCTTCGGCCTTCACCGTGCCCACCGGCCAGGCCCATTGGGAGCTGCTGCTGCGCGCCCGCGCGGTGGAGACCCAAAGCTACCTGCTGGGCGCTGCCCAGGGCGGGGTCCATGCCAATGGGCGCAGCACCTGGGGGCATGCCATGGCGGTCGATCCCTGGGGCGAGGTGCTCGCCGTGCAGGCCAGCGGCGAGGCCGTCCTGCTCATCGAGCGCGATGCCGAGCGCCAGGCCGAGTTGCGGCGGCGGATGCCGGTGCAGCAGCACCGCCGCTTCGCACCTGCGCGCCTGGCCGGTCACTAGAGGCCGAACGGCAATGACGGCCATTGGTCATTTGCATCAGGGACCCGAGACTTCCGCGAGTAGGCTAGAGGCCAGCTCGCGACCCTTTCATCGTTCCGACGCCCTGGCTGGCGTCGTCTGGAGTTTCCATGAGTGATTACCTGAATAGCGTCGGCGCGGCCCTGCTGGCACCCGGCGGGCTGGCGGTGGACGATCTGCAACCGGTCCTGCAGCGCCTGGCCGGTCCCGGCATCGATGCCGCCGACCTGTACTTCCAGAGCGTCGTCTCCGAGTCCTGGCTGCTGGAAGACGGCATCGTCAAGGAAGGCGGCTTTCACCTCGACCAGGGGGTCGGAGTGCGGGCGCTGTCCGGCGAGAAGACCGGCTTCGCCTACAGCAACGCCATCACCGGCGAGGCACTGGACCTGGCCGCCCAGGCGGCTCGCTCCATCTCCCGCAGCGGCACCGAGGGTCGGGTCCAGGCGTTTCGCGCGGTGGAGCCGGCGCAACGCCTCTATGGCCAGGACAATCCCCTGGATGTGCTGGATCGCGCCACCAAGGTCGCCTTCCTGAAGCAGCTGGACGAGGCGACCCGTGCCCTGGATCCGCGTATCCAGCAGGTCACCATCAGCCTGGCCGGGGTCTGGGAGCGCGCCCTGGTGGCCGCGGTCGACGGCACCCTGGCAGCCGATGTGCGCCCACTGGTGCGCCTGGGCGTCAGCGTCATCGTCGAGCAGAACGGCCGCCGCGAGCGCGGCAACAGTGGCGGTGGCGGTCGCTGCGACTACCGCTACTTCCAGAGCGACGACCGCGCTCTGGGCTATGCCCGCGAAGCGGTGCGCCAGGCACTGGTCAATCTCGAGGCCAGCGCGGCGCCGGCCGGTACCCTGCCGGTGGTGCTGGGCGCCGGCTGGTCCGGTGTATTGCTGCACGAGGCGGTCGGCCATGGCTTGGAAGGTGACTTCAACCGCAAGGGCAGTTCCAACTACAGCGGCCAGCTCGGCCGCCAGGTGGCGTCCTCGCTGTGCACCATCGTCGACGACGGCACCCTGCCGGATCGCCGGGGCTCGCTGTCCATCGACGATGAAGGCACCCCCAGTGGCTACAACGTGCTGATCGAGAACGGCATCCTCAAGGGCTACATGCAGGACAAGCTCAATGCCCGGCTGATGGGCGTCGCGCCCACCGGCAACGGCCGGCGCGAATCCTACGCCCACCTGCCGATGCCGCGCATGACCAATACCTACATGCTCGCCGGCCAGAGCGATCCGGCCGAGATCATCGCCTCGGTGGAGAAGGGCATCTATTGCGCCAGCCTGGGCGGTGGCCAAGTGGACATCACCAGCGGCAAGTTCGTCTTCACCACTAACGAGGCCTACCTGATCGAGAACGGCAAGCTCGGCCGTCCGGTGAAGGGCGCCACCCTGATCGGCAACGGCCCCGAGGTGATGAACCGGGTATCCATGGTCGGCAACGACCTGGCCCTGGATGCCGGGGTAGGGACCTGCGGCAAGGACGGCCAGTCACTGCCGGTGGGCGTCGGTCAGCCGACGCTGAAGATCGACGCCATCACCGTGGGCGGCACCGGCGCCTGATGCGGCTGCCGGTCGTGGCCATGACCGACGAAAACCTAGCGCAGGCCGCGCTGGGTTTCGTCGAGGGTGCGGATGTATTTGAAGACCTTGCGCGCCGCCGCCGGCGGCTTGTTGTGCGCCGCCTCGTGCTGGGCATGGCGCACCAGGCCGCGCAGATGCTGGCGGTCGGTTTCCGGGTACAGCGCCACGAAGGCTTCCAGCGCCGAATCGCCTTCGGCGATCAGGCGGTCACGCCAGCGCTCCAGGGCATGGAACCGCTCGTTGTACTGCCGGGTAGAGCTGTCCATCTGGTCGACCAGCGCCAGGATGGCGTCCAGGTCCTGGTCGCGCATCAGCTTGCCCAGGTACTGGATATGCCGTTTGCGCGCGATGTGCGTCTTGTGCTTGGGCGCCTCCGCCAGCGCCTTGCGCAGCGGATCGGTCAGCGGCAGGCGATCCAGCTGCTCGGCCGGCAGACCCGCCAGGCGTTCGCCCAGTTCCTGCAGCGCATGCAGCTCGCGCTTGACCTGCGTCTTGCTCTTTTCGCCCAGCGGCGCGTCGTCGTCGTAAGAATCAACCATGAACTATGGGGTCCAGCTAAGAATGGGCGCCATCATAACGAGTTGCCGCACGGTTGTCCGGCCTGGCCGGCGCCGTCCGTAAGGAGAACGTCATGAATCGCAACGCCGCCGTGGGTCCCGCTGCGCTACCCGAATTGCGCGAACAGGTCGAAGCCATCCTCGCCGAGGCCCGGCGCCAGGGGGCCAGTGCCGGTGAAGTGGCCGTCTCGGTCGACCAGGGCTTGTCGACCTCGGTGCGCAAGGGCGAGGTGGAGACGGTCGAGTTCAATCGTGACCAAGGCTTCGGCATCACCCTCTACGCCGGCCAGCGCAAGGGCTCGGCCAGCACCTCCGCCACCGGCCCGGAGGCGATCCGCGAGACCGTGGCGGCGGCCCTGGCCATCGCCAAGCACACCTCAGAGGATCCCTGCGCGGGCCTCGCGGATGCCGAGCTGATGGCGCGCGGCCAGCTACCCGATCTCGACCTCTACCATCCCTGGGACATCACCCCGGAGCAGGCCATCGAGCAGGCCCTGGCCTGCGAGGCGGCGGCCTACGCTGCCGACAGCCGCATCGGCAATGCCGACGGCACCACCCTCAATACCCACCAGAGCTGCCGGGTCTACGGCAACAGCCACGGCTTCGTCGGTGGCTACGCCAGCACCCGCCACAGCCTCAGCTGCGTGATGATCGCCGGGAGCGGCGAGGCCATGCAGCGTGATTACTACTACGACGTCAATCGGATCGGCCACGAGCTGATGAGCGCCGAGGAGATCGGTCGCCGCGCCGCCGAGCGCGCCGTGAGTCGCCTGGGGGCGCGTCCCGTGCCGACCGCCAAGGTCCCGGTACTCTTTTCTCCGGAAATGGCCGCCGGCCTGTTCGGTACCTTTCTCGCCGCCATTTCCGGCGGCAACCTCTATCGCAAGTCGTCCTTCCTCGAAGGCGCCCTGGGCCAGCAAGTGTTTCCCGACTGGCTGACCCTCGACGAGCGACCGCACCTGCCGCGCGCCCTGGGCAGCGCCGCCTTCGATGGCGAAGGCCTGGCCACCTACGCCAAGCCCTTCGTCGAGAACGGCCGGCTGGTGTCCTATGTGCTCGGCACCTATTCCGCGCGCAAGCTGGGGCTCAAGAGCACCGCCAATGCCGGCGGCGTGCACAATTTGCACGTCAGCCACGGCACGGCCGACCAGGCCGAGCTGATCCGGCAGATGGGCACGGGCTTCCTGGTCACGGAAATGATGGGGCAGGGCACCAACCTGGTGACGGGCGACTATTCCCGCGGCGCTGGCGGTTTCTGGGTCGAGAATGGCGAGATCCAGTTTCCGGTCCAGGAGGTCACCATCGCCGGTCGGCTGGGCGACATGTTCCGCCAGATCGTGGCGGTGGGCAGTGACGTCGAACACCGCGGCAGCCTGCGTACCGGCTCGGTGCTGATCGAGGGCATGACCCTCGCCGGGAGCTGAAAACGACACCGGGGGAGCCGTCGCGAGAAAATCCGGTCGAATTCGAGACAGCTCACCCCGTTACTCGTTAGTATCCTAGCAATGCACTAGGACATCGCCTGCGCGGTCGGATCCCTCGACCGAACGGGCTTACGGTCAGTCGGGGCGTTACCGCGCTCCAGCCGTACTTCCCGCCGCCTCGCCGTGGCGGGTCCACACCAAAGCCACCATGGAGACAATCCGCATGTCGCACACTCTGCCTCAGCTGCCCTACGCCTACGACGCGCTGGAACCGCACGTCGATGCCCAGACCATGGAAATCCACCACACCAAGCACCACCAGACCTATATCAACAACCTGAACGCTGCGCTGGAAGGCACCGAGTTCGCCGCCCTGCCGGCCGAGGAAGTGGTTCGTCAGCTGGACAAGCTGCCCCAGGACAAGCGCGGCGCCGTGCAGAACAACGGTGGTGGCCACGCCAACCACAGCCTGTTCTGGACCGTGATGGCGCCCAACGCCGGTGGCAAGCCCGAAGGCGCCCTGGCCGAGGCCATCGAATCTCAGCTGGGCGGCTTCGACGCCTTCAAGGACGCCTTCACCAAGGCTGCCCTGACCCGTTTCGGCAGCGGCTGGGCGTGGCTGAGCGTGACCCCCGCCAAGCAGCTGGTGGTCGAAAGCACTGGTAACCAGGACAGCCCGCTGATGACCGGCAACACCCCGATCCTCGGCCTGGACGTCTGGGAGCACGCCTACTACCTGCGCTACCAGAACCGTCGTCCCGAGTACATCGGTGCCTTCTTCAACGTCATCAACTGGCCGGAAGTGTCCCGTCGCTACGAAGCGGCGCTGAACGCCTGAGTCGACGTGCCATAGAAAAAGCCGCCCTCGGGCGGCTTTTTTCATGGGGGGCGGCGGGCTGCTCGGGGCAGGCAGGCGGGGCAGGACGCCGGTCACTCGCCCTCGTCGAAGTAGTTGTTGATCAGCTCGACCAAGGCGCGCATGGCCTCGTCGCTCTGTTCGCCTTCGGTTTCCAGTTGCAGGACGGTGCCCTTGCCGGCGGCCAGCATCATGACTGCCATGATGCTCTTGCCGTCCACCGGTGGCTCGCCACTGCGACCCACGCGGACACTGGCGGGAAAGCGCCCGGCCACGCCGACGAACTTGGCCGCCGCGCGGGCGTGCAGGCCCAGCTTGTTGATGATGGTGATCTGTTGGGCAGGCATTGAGTCTGTCCTTGTCGAAACAAAACGGGCGTCAGAGATCGCGGTGGCGGATCTGGACGTTCTTGAGCAGGTCTTTGAGTTCGCGACCCAGGCGATCGGCCAGGTAGACCGAGCGGTGATGACCACCGGTACAGCCGATGGCCACGGTCACATAGGACCTGTTGTTGGCCGCGAAGCGCGGCAGCCACTTCACCAGGTAATCGCGGATGTCATTGTACAGGGTCTCTACCTCGGGCTGTTGCTCGAGATACTCCCGCACCTGGGCATCGAGACCGGAAAAGTCGCGCAGTTCCGGTTTCCAGTAGGGATTGGGTAGGAAGCGCACGTCGAACACCATGTCGGCATCCACCGGCAGGCCCCGCTTGAAGCCGAAGGATTCCACCAGGTAGGCGGTACCGGGTTCGGGCGCGTTCAGCAGGCGCAGCTTGAGGATGTCGCGCAGCTGATAGAGATTCAGGTGGGTGGTGTCGATCTTCAGGTCGGACAGGTCGGCGATGGGCGACAGCAGCACCTGTTCGTCGTGGATGGCCTCCGCCAGGGATCTTTCCTGGTTGGACAGCGGATGCCGACGGCGCGTCTCGGAAAAGCGCTTGAGCAGCGTCTGGTCATCGGCGTCCAGGTAGAGGATATCGCAGCGGATGTTGCGGCTGCGCACCTGTTCGAGCAATTCGGGAAAGCGCTGCAGCTGGCTGGGCAGGTTGCGCGCATCGATGGACAGGGCGACCTTGGGCTGGGGCCGCTCCATGTCGGTCAGGGCATGCTGGGCCAGGTCGGGCAGCAGGCTGGCCGGCAGGTTGTCGATGCAATAGAAGCCATTGTCCTCAAGCACGTTGAGCGCCGTACTCTTGCCCGACCCGGAACGTCCGCTCACGATGATGAGGTGCATGTCAGTGTCCGCTCTGGGCCTCGACGACGATCTGATAGAGCGCCTGGCTGTCCCCGGCCTTGCGCAGCCGCTCGCGGATATCGGCCCGGTCCAGGATGCCGGCGATCTGGCGCAGCAGGGTGAGGTGCTGTTCGGTGGCGGCCTCGGGGACCAGCAGGACGAACACCAGGTCCACGGGCGCTCCGTCCAGGGAATCGAAGTCCACCGGGTGTTGCAGGTGGAAGAGTACGCACAGCGGCTGTTGCAGGCCCGCCAGGCGGCAGTGGGGGATGGCGATGCCGTTGCCGAAGCCGGTGGAGCCCAGGCGCTCGCGCGCCATCAGGCATTCGTAGATATGCGCCGCGTCGTGGCCGGGCAATTCCTGCGCGGCCAGTTCGGCGATGCGTTCCAGTACGGCGGCTTTGCTGCCACCCGGCGCACCCGTCTGGGTGCGGCCGGGGGTCAGGATGTTTTCGAGTCTGATCATAAAGCGGCGATCGAAACCTCAGCGGACGCCGACGCCCTGCTGGCGTTCGATCGATTTTTCCTTGTGTTTAATCAGTTGGCGGTCGAGCTTGTCGGCCAGGAGATCGATGGCGGCATACATGTCGTCGTGCTCGGAGTTGGCGACCACCGCGGCGCCGGCGACGTGCAGGGTGGCTTCGGCCTTTTGCTTGAGCTTGTCCACTTCGAGGATGACCTGGACGTTGGTAATACGGTCGAAGTGCCGTTCGAGGCGGGCGAGTTTCTCGCCGATGTAGTCACGCAGGGCTTCTGTTACTTCGAGCTGATGGCCACTGATGTTGACTTGCATACCGCTTCTCCTTATTGCCGGGCTGCGATCGGCGAAGCTGCTCGCCGACGTGACAAGAGTCGATCGAGGCACGGTCACATCAGGACGCGTCAGAGGAGACGCTTGCGTTCGCTGGACGGAGCGATACCCAGGGATTCCCGATACTTAGCCACCGTGCGTCGAGCGACTTGTATACCTTGCGATTCCAGTAAACCAGCGATCTTGCTGTCACTCAACGGCTTTTTCGCGTTTTCCGCCGCCACCAATTTCTTGATGATCGCGCGGATCGCGGTGGAGGAGCATTCGCCACCCTCGGCGGTACTGACGTGGCTGGAGAAGAAATACTTGAGTTCGTAGATGCCACGCGGGGTGTGCATGAATTTCTGGGTGGTCACCCGTGAGATGGTCGATTCGTGCATGCCCACCGCCTCGGCGATGTCGTGCAGGACCAGCGGCTTCATGGCCTCTTCGCCGTATTCGAGAAAACCGCGCTGGTGCTCGACGATCTGGGTCGCCACCTTCATCAGGGTCTCGTTGCGGCTCTGCAGGCTCTTGATGAACCAGCGCGCTTCCTGCAGCTGGTTGCGCATGTAGGTGTTGTCGGCGCTGCTGTCGGCACGCTTGACGAAGCCGGCGTATTGCGGATTCACCCGCAGGCGCGGCACGGCTTCCTGGTTGAGCTCCACCAGCCAGCGTTCGTTGTGCTTGCGCACGATGACGTCCGGCACCACGTATTCGGCTTCGCTGGATTCGATCTGCGAGCCCGGCCGCGGATGCAAGGTCTGGATCAGCTCGATGATCGGCTTGAGCTCGTCTTCCTTGATCTTCATGCGCCGCATCAGCTGGGCATAGTCGCGGCTGCCGAGCAGATCCAGGTAGTCGCCGACCAGGCGCTTGGCCTCGCCGAGCAGGGGCAGGGTGGCGGGCAGTTGCGCCAGCTGGATCAGCAGGCACTCGCGCAGGTTGCGCGCGGCGACGCCGGCCGGCTCGAATTGCTGGACGCGTCTAAGCACCACCTCGACCTCGTCGAGATCGACTTCCAGCTCCGGGTCGAGGGAGGCGTGGATGTCCTCCAGGCTTTCCTGCAGATAGCCATCGGTGTCGATGCCGTCGATGATCGCCAGGGCGATCAGGCGGTCCAGGTCCGACATGGGCGCCAGGTTGAGCTGCCAGAGCAGGTGCGTCTGCAGGCTCTCGCCGGCCGAGGTACGGGTGGTGAAGTCCCACTCGTCATCGTCGTTGCTGGGCAGGCTGCTGGCGCTGGTCTGGTAGATGTCTTCCCAGGCGGTGTCGACCGGCA
>CAUQPA010000140.1:0-8362 GCA_963519325.1 uncultured Pseudomonas sp.
GCCTCGGCCTGGCGATGGCCGGGCTGGTCAGCCTGCTGGCCCTGGTGATCATCGAGTATTCCCAGCGCTATCTGGAGGGCGAACCCGGGCAGCGGCGCTATGGGCTCGCCTTGTTGGCCACCCTGGCCGCCGTGGCCACGGTGGTGACCAGCGCCAACCTGTACCTGCTGGTCGGTGCCTGGATCCTCTCCAGCCTGAGCCTGCATCAGCTGCTCACCTTCTACCGCCACCGTCCCCAGGCGGTGGTGGCCGCCCACAAGAAGTTTCTCGCCAGCCGCCTGGCCGATGTCAGCCTGCTGCTGGCGACCGTGCTGCTGGTGCAGGCCAGCGGGGATAGCCAGATCGCCGGGATCCTCGCCGCGGTGGATGCCCGGCTGCAGGCCGGCGGCCAGCTCGGCTGGGACCTGCAGCTGGCGGCGCTGCTGCTGGCCCTGGCGGTGATCCTCAAGTCGGCCCAGCTGCCGGTGCATGGCTGGCTGATCCAGGTGATGGAGGCGCCGACGCCGGTCTCGGCGCTGCTCCACGCGGGGCTGGTCAACCTCGGCGGTTTCCTGCTGCTGCGCTTCGCCCCGCTGTTTTCTGCCGCAGTGCCGGCGCAGAGCTTGCTGGTGCTGGTCGGCGGCCTGACCGCGGTGCTCGCGGCGCTGGTGATGATGACCCGGATCAGCATCAAGGTCCGCCTGGCCTGGTCGACCTGCGCCCAGATGGGCCTGATGCTCCTCGAGTGCGGCCTGGGGCTCTATGAGCTGGCGCTGGTCCACCTGCTGGCCCATTCGCTGTACAAGGCCCATGCCTTTCTGGCGGCCGGCGAGGCGGTGGCCCTGGCTCGCCGCCAGGCCCTGCAGCCACGGCTGCCGCTGCCGGGCCTGGCGAGTCTGGCCTGCGCGCTGCTGCTGGCCGCCCTGGCGCTGATCCTGCTGAAGGGCCTGTGGACCCTGCTGCTGCCCGACCACGAGCTGCCCTGGGTGGCCCTGACGATCCTGGCGATCGGCCTGGCGCCCTGGTGCCTGAGGCGTGGACAGCTGGCGCACGGCCTGCTGGTGTTCGCCCTGTTGCTGGGGGCCTACCTGCTGTGGCACCAGGCGGCCGGCTGGATTCTCCACCAGCGGCTCGCCGAGGCACCGGTGCCGCTGACCCTGCTCGCCGTCGCGCTGCTGCTCTGCCTCTACCTGCTGCAGGGGCTGCTCCTGGCCCGACCCCGCGGCGTCCTGGCCCAGCGCCTCTATCCCCTGGCCTTCGCCGGCTTCTACCTGGATGAGCACTTCACCCGCCTGACCTTTCGCCTGTGGCCGGCGCGTTCGCCGCAACCCCTTATCGTGTCCCTCGGAGACCGTTCATGACTGCGTTCGAACACCGCGCTCGCCTCGACCAGGCTTCGCTGCAGGAAGCCGCGCGGCAGGCCTGTGCCCGCATCGCACCGATCTGGCCGCTGGATCGGATGATCGCGGTCAACCCGCTGTGGGAGCGCTGCGATCAACCCTGGTCGGTCGTCGCCGCGCAGCTCTGGCAGCGGGCCGGCAGCCGCCTGACCCTGAGTGCCGCGGACTATCGCCAGGCTTGGCAGGACGGCACCCTCGCCGAACGTCATCTGCACCAGGCCCTGGCCGAGCACGACGGCTCTTGGACGCCCGCCCAGCTGCTGCAGGCGTTGCAAGCACCGGAGGAGGAGGGCCGGGGCCTGCCGCTGCTCGAAGACCTCGCCGAGCCGGGTATCCCGCTCCCGGGCTGGCCGGCGCTGATCACTCAGCAGATCGGCCAGAGCTGCGCCGCCTGGTTCGATCGGGAGCAGGCCGACTGGCGCCCGGACGACCGCACCGGGCTGTACCAGGCCTGGCGGGCCAGCCTGCTGGCGGACCAGGGCTTGAGCGCGCTCAGTGCCTGTCGCGACCTGCACGCACGCATCGCAGCGCTGCCCGCCGAGCCCCAGGCGGCCCTGGAAGCCGCAGTCCGCCACCTCGGCCTGGCAGCGGAAGACTGGGCGCCCTGGTTCGATTGCCTGCTGCTGCGCAACCTCGGCTGGGCGTCCTGGTGCGCCTACCGGCGCTGGCAGGCCAACCTGCAGGGCGAGGAGGACCGGACCATGCAGGAGTTGCTGGCCATCCGCGCCGCCTGGGAATGGCTGGTGGACGATCGGCGGCGCGATGCCGACAGCCGCTGGCAACGCTGGCGCACGGCCTGGGCAGCCCAGCTGCAACAAGCGCCTTCGGCCAATTGGCAGGCCCTGCAGCTGTGGCAGCGCGCCGACGAACTGGCCTGGCAGGAGCAGTTGCAGCGGACGCTCTGCCAGGGCGTCCCCGCAGCCCTGCCGGAGGCGCCCCTGGCCAAGCTGTTCTTCTGCATCGATGTCCGCTCCGAACCGCTGCGACGCGCCTTGGAGCAGGCCTGTCCGGAGCTGGAGACCGGCGGCTTCGCCGGCTTCTTCGGCCTGCCCATCGCCTTCACCCCCTTGGGTACCCACGCCACGCGGCCGCAGTTGCCGGGTCTGCTGGCCCCCCAGCTGCAAGCTAGCGAGGGCAGTGGCGATGAGGACCAGGATCGACAGCTGGCCGAGCTGCGCCAGGCGCGTCTGGCTCGCCAGGGACGCTGGCGGCTGTTCGAGCGGCTGCCGGCCTCGACCTTCACCCTGGTCGAGAGTGTCGGCCTGGGCTACGCCGGTGCCCTGTTGGGGCGCACCTATGGTCTGCTCGGGGGCGCCTCGCAGCCGGACCGCAACGCCTGGCGCCGCAGCGAATGGCAACGCCTGCAACCGCGCCTGCCAGCCATGGCGCTGCCCCAGAAGGTCGACCTGGCCGAGCGGATTCTCAAGGCCATGGGGCTGCGTGGACCGGTACCGGCGCTGCTGGTGCTGCTCGGCCATGGCAGCCAGAGCGCCAACAACCCGCAGGCGGCCGGGCTCGACTGCGGCGCCTGCTGTGGCCAGAGCGGCGAGATCAACGCGCGGCTGCTGGCCGGGCTGCTCAACGAGACCAAGGTCCGCGTGGGCCTGCGAGCGCGCGGTCTCGACCTGCCGCCGCAGTGCCAGGTGCTCGCCGGGCTGCACAACACCACCACCGATGAGGTGCGGATCTTCGCCGACGAGGCGTTGCCGGCGGCGCTCCAGCCCAGCTGGCAACGCCTGCGCACGGCCCTGGACCTGGCGACCGCCGCGGTGCGGCGCGAACGAGCCGACGCGCTGGGCCTGGCAGCCCTGGCGGACAAGCCGGATCGACTGCTCGCCCGGTTGCGGCGGCGGGCCCGGGACTGGGCGCAAACCCGTCCCGAATGGGGGCTGGCCGGCAACGCCGCCTTCATCGCCGCACCCCGTGCCCGCACCCGTGGCGTCGACCTGCAGGGCCGTGCCTTCCTGCATGACTATGACTGGCGGCAGGACGAGGACGGCCAGCTCCTGGAGTCGATCATGACCGCGCCCATGGTGGTGGCGCACTGGATCAACCTGCAGTACTTCACCTCGACCACCGACAACCTGCGCTTCGGCAGCGGCAACAAGCTGCTGCACAACGTGGTGGGCGGCCATATCGGGGTGTTCGAGGGCAACGGTGGCGACCTGCGCATCGGCCTGGCGCGGCAGTCGCTGCACGACGGCCAGCAGTGGCGACATCGCCCGCTGCGCCTGCACGTGGTGATCGAGGCACCGCGCGCTAGGCTCGACCAGGTGATCGCCAACCAGCCGGTGGTGCGCGATCTGGTGCGCCACGGCTGGCTGCATCTGCTCCGCCTCGACGCGGAACCGGCCAGCCTCGAACGCCGTACGGCCGGCGGTTGGCAGCAACTGCCGGAGGCCTGACGGGGCGTGGACCACCGCGGCGGTTGCCGCCTGGTCCTTGGCAGGCCGCCCCGGTGGATCATGGCTGCGGACAGGGTGGGGTAGGGCCGCGCGGGGCGGCGTCCCCACCTGGGCGTCCGTCGCCTTGGCGTTGGGACGGACACCTCAGGTAGCACAGCCGGTGCGGCCCGGCAGAAACCATCCTTGACCAGCGGCAGTCTGTGGGAGGTCTCTTTCATTAGGAAAACCCGATGTCGAAAGCGCTACTGTCCTCGCTCGTGCTGGTAACGGCCGCTACCCTGGCCGCCTGCGACAAGACCTCCGAAGACCACGCCCGGGATGCCCAGGCGCATAGCCACACCGCCCAGGAAAAGGTCGCCGAAGGCAAGGTCGAACGTGCCTCCCAGGAACAGGCCAAGGCCGCCGAGGATCGCTCCCAGGCCAATGCGGCCGCGGCCAGCGAAGGACGCCATACCCCGCCGGATTCCGCGGTGCCCGGCTACATCAAGTCGCCGAGCAAGGAGAATCCCTAATTTTTCTCGGTAGCCTCACACCGGCCCCTTGGCGGCGGGCGGGGTAGGGCGCTGACCGTTCCTGGAAGTCCTCTTGCGGGCAGCGGCCGGAGCCGGACATCCGCCTCCTGGGCGGGCGCCGGGCAGCCGTGGGGGTGAGGGCCAGGCCTGCTGATCGAGCGGGCCCCGCTCAAGGACGCAGCGGCGCGGGCCGACGAGGGTCTTTCTCGGGCCGAGCAATGGTTGTTTACATCCATCGCCAGGCGATTAGAGTAGGGAACCCGCAGCCAGCCCTCGTCCACCCCCCTGGAGCCGCCCATGAGCCCTTCGCGACCGATCCACTGGTATCGTGCCCGTAGCACGTTCGAAATCGTCGCCCTGGGTCTGGGGATGATCGCCCTGGTGGTGGCCCTCGATCAGGGCCTGCGCAATTCACCCTCCGAGCACCTCGCCGACTACCATGCGTGCAAGGGCGATGGCGGACTGGCGCGGATGAACGCCATCGGCGAGATCGTCTGCCGCCTGCCCAGTCCGGTGATTGGCCAGGTCGCCGCCAAGACGCCTGCCGTCTCCGGGCTCTGAGCCACCGCGCCTTCTCGTCCTACTGCTGCTTCGAGGCCGTCCAGCCGCGGCCTTGCGTCCCTGTCGACGGCGCCGTCCCGGTCCCGTCAGCGCATCCGCCCATCATCTCCGCGAGATTCCGCCCAGCCAGGGGCTGGGGGTGCCGGCTGTCCTGCAGCCGCGCCAATCGCCGACATCTCTTAACGTAACATTTGATAATGAGAGTTTTTATCATTTAAAGTGCTCGCCCCTCGCGCGCGCTTCGGCGAGGAGCAGCCTTCAAGTGCACGGCGTCGGCTGCAACGCCACGGTCACAAGGATCACCATGAACACCCAAGGAATTCTCTGCCAGCCCCTTCGCCCCCGTCATGCAGCGCTTCGGCAGCTGCTCCTGGTCGGCGCGCTGATCCCCTTTCCCCTGACGGCCCTCGCCGCGACGGTGGCCGAGCAGAACGCAACGGAACTGGACACCC
This sequence comes from uncultured Pseudomonas sp., assembly GCA_963519325.1. GTDB lineage: Bacteria > Pseudomonadota > Gammaproteobacteria > Pseudomonadales > Pseudomonadaceae > Chryseomonas. Next base: position 5,310 of record CAUQPA010000140.1, read on the forward strand.
TGACCATCGAAGGCAACCGTCTCTACGACATGGCGCCTTCCGAGCAGACCGGCGGCTACACCGTGGATTCGGCGACCGTGGGCACCAAGACGCCGGCGGCGCTGCGCGACATTCCTCAGTCGATCACCTCCTACACCAGCGAATACATCAAGGATCGCAACTTCAACACCCTGGATGACCTGGCCAAGTCCACCGCCGGGCTGCGGGTACTGACCAACGACAGCGGGCGCTCCTCCATCTATTCGCGCGGCTACGAATACGACGAGTACAACATCGACGGCCTGCCGGCACCCATGACCAGCATCTTCGGCACCGTGCCCATCCTGTCGCCCTTCGACCGGGTCGAGATCATGCGCGGCCCCTCCGGGCTGTTCAACAGCACCAGCGAGCTGGGCGGCATCGTCAACATGGTGCGCAAGCGCGGCACCGAGGAATTCCAGGGCCATATCACCGGCCGCTACGGCTCCTGGGACACCAACTACCAGGAAATCGACCTGGCCGGTCCGCTCACCGAGAACAAGAACGTCCGCGGTCGCTTCGTCGCCTCCCGGGCCGATACCAATGGCGAGGTGGACTACAACGCCAGCACCAACGAGAGCTACTACGGCGACCTGGACATCGACCTGTCGGATTCCACCCAGGTCTCCTTCGGTCTGATCCACCAGGTCAAGAACATCACGCCCAACAACGGCTTCCCAACCGATGCCCAGGGCAACCTGCTGGACTTCAGCCAGTCGCGCTTCTTCGGCGCCGATTGGAACTACTTCGATGGCCAGACCACCGACGGCATCTTCGAGCTGACCCACAGATTCGACAATGGTGGCTATGGGCGCATCGCGGCGCGGGCATCGCATCGTGAGGCGGACTACCTCTACGCCTTCACCGGTGGCGCCGTGCAGGCCAATGGCAATACCAGCATCCGCACCACTACCCGCGATTTCGACCAGGACGCCTATTCGCTGGATGCCAGCTACAGCCAGCCTTTCGAGACCTTCGGGCAGGTCAGTGAATTCGTCGTGGGCACCGATTACAAGCACTACGATACCGACTACAGCAACGGCAATGGCGTGCTGGGCACAGTAAACGTCAATACGTATTCGCCCAGCGGTTTCGCCAAGCCGGCCCGGGTCTACCAGACCGAGCTGACCAGCGACGAGAAGGAATTCGGTCTCTATTCCAAGCTGACCTTCCGCCCGATCGAACGCCTGGCCTTGATCGGCGGGGCGCGAGTCGGCTGGTATCGCGGCGATGCCAACACCCGGACCTTCGCCACCGCCACGGCTGCCGAGACCAACAAGCCGGCTGACCAGCAGCACAACGGCTACGTCACGCCCTATGCGGGTCTGGTTTACGATCTCGACGACAATCACTCGCTGTATGCCAGCTATTCGCGCGTCTACAAGCCGCAGACCGACTACGTTGAGGCCAATGGCGATCCCATCGATCCGCGCGAAGGCGAGCAGTACGAGGCCGGGATCAAGGGCAGCTACTTCCAGGGTGACCTCAACACCCGGCTCTCGCTGTTCCAGCTGACCGACGAGAACCGGGCGACCGCCTTGCTCAATGCCAATGGCGTCTCCACCGGCTTCTATACCAACTCCGGCAAGACCCGGGTGCGCGGGGCCGAGCTCGAGGCCAGTGGCAAGCTGACCGACCAGTGGGAGGTGCTCGCCGGCTATACCTACATGCGCACCGAGAATCTCAGCGGAGTAGCCAATACGCTGTTCGAAACCATGCCCAAGCACATGGCCTCGCTGTGGACCAAGTACACCCTGGCGGGTGGCCCGCTGACCGGCCTCAGCATCGGCGGGGGCGTCACCGCCATGAGCGACTTCTCCCAGACCAACAATAACGTCACCGTCTCCGCTCCTGGCTATGCCACGGTCGATGCCAAGTTCTCCTATCCGGTCACCAAGCAGCTCACCGCGACCCTGGACGTGAACAACCTGCTCGACAAGGATTACTGGTCCCGCGTAGGTTCGGTCTCCACCTTCAACTTCCAGGGACCGTCGCGCAGCGTAATGGTCGGGGCCCGTTACGATTTCTGATGACCCTGAGGTCCGGGCGGCGCGGCGAGCGTCCGGCCCGGACCGTGGTCTCAGGCATCCTCACCGCTTCGACGCCGCCGACGATCTGCCAGGACGACACACTGCAACGCGATGAACGATCCACTTTTCCAGCGTGACGACGTGGGCAGCGAGCCCTGGTGGCAGGCCGTGGCCGCTCGGGGCACGCCGCTGATCGAGCCCACCGTCGACGGCCGCTATCGCCTGACCTTTCTCTGGCGCGACCCCGCGGGGCTGGCCGAGCACTCCGACACCCGGCGAGTCTGGCTCAATATCACCGGCGTCACCGATCATCATCAACCGGGTCTGCCGCAAAGCCTCGCGCGCCTGCCGGGCACCGATGTCTGGGCCTGGGAGACCGAGCTGGACGGGCGCTGGCGCGGCAGCTATTGCCTGATTCCCACACCGGAAGCGGCACCTTTCGAGGGTGCCGCCGAGCCCGACCTGCAGGGTATCCGCCTGTGGTGGCGCAGCGTCTTCCCGCTGGCCCAGGCCGATCGGCTCAATCCCCGCCGCGCCTGGCAGGGTGGGCGGGGGCTGGCGGTATCCGGCGTGCACCTGCCGGCCGCGCCGGCGCAGCCAGCCTGGGTCGGCTTCGACGAGGACCCCGGTGAGGCGTCCCGCACCGGGGTCAGGCTGCAGCAGCACCGGTGGGACAGCGCCCGGCTGGGCAATAGCCGACCTGTCTGGCTCTTCACGACGGGTGATAGCAACCCTGAAGAACGGCCCCTGGCGATCCTGCTGGACGGACAATTCTGGGCGCAGACCATGCCCATCGGCACGCCGCTGCAGCAGCTCACCGACCGCGGCCTGCTGCCAGAGGCGGTCTACCTGCTGATCGATAACAGCGACCGCGCCTTGCGTGGCAGCGAGCTGCCCTGCAATCCGGAGTTCTGGCTGGCGGTGCAGGAGGAGTTGCTGCCGCAGGTCAGGTGCTGGGCACCCCATGCGCAGGAGCCGGCCACCACCGTCGTGGCCGGCCAGAGT
>CAUQPA010000141.1:0-8309 GCA_963519325.1 uncultured Pseudomonas sp.
GATCAGCGCCAGCACCGCGAGGATGATGATCATGATCAGGAAGCAGCCGAACAGGGCGATGGTGCCGGGGATGCGGCCCATCTCCTCGCGCACCATGTCGCCCAGGGAGCGGCCGTTGCGGCGGGTGGAGAGGAACAGCACCATGAAGTCCTGCACCGCGCCGGCGAAGACCACCCCGGCGATCAGCCAGAGGGTGCCGGGCAGGTAGCCCATCTGGGCGGCGAGCACCGGGCCCACCAGCGGACCGGCGCCGGCGATGGCGGCGAAGTGGTGGCCGAAGAGGATGTGCTTGTTGGTGGGCACGTAGTCCAGGCCGTCGTTGTTGAGCACGGCGGGCGTGGCGCGTTTGGCGTCGAGCCCCATCACCTTGGTGGCGATGAACAGGCTGTAGTAGCGGTAGGCAACGAGGTAGATCGCCACGGCGGCGACCACGATCCAGAGGGCATTGATCGCTTCGCCTCGACTCAGCGCCACGGTACCCAGCGCGAAGGCGCCCAGTACGGCAACGGCGAACCAGGCAAGATGGCTGGCCATTCGGGTCATGCTTGTTCTCCTGCCGCGCACCGGTGGCCGCGGCGATACTTGTTATTGTGAGAGCCCACTGCGGAGCCATACTACTATCGGCGGCGCGACGCGACAGCGAAATTCGCAGAACTACCCAAGGCCCGCTACGTAGTTCTACGTAGCGGGCAGCCCGGACAGGTGCCGATGCAGCTCAAATACAAGATGGTCGCCCTCGGACTGCTACCCCTGCTGCTGGCGGTGGCGGCGGTCTGCCTGGTGGTGCTGGAACAGAGCCAGCGCCTCGGCGAGCAGCAGGCGCACCTGCTCGAACACAGCATCCTCGGCAGCAAGAAGACCGAGCTGCGCAACTATGTGGAGATGGGCGTCAGCGCCATCCAGCCGCTGTACGGCAGTGGCCGCGACGACGAGGAGACCAAGGCCAGGGTGCTGGCGCTGCTGGCCAGCCTGAACTTCGGCAGCGACGGCTACTTCTTCGTCTACGACCAGCACGGGCGCAACCTCATGCACCCGCGCCAGCCGGAACTGGTCGGCCAGGACCTCTGGCAACTGACCGACGGCAACGGCCTGCTGGTGATCCAGGCGCTGCTGCACAGCGCCAGCCAGGGCGATGGCTTCCAGCGCTACGGCTGGCAGAAGCCCTCCAGCGGCCAAATGGCGGAAAAGCTCGCCTACGTGACCCAACTGCGGCGCTGGGGCTGGGTACTGGGCACCGGGCTCTACCTGGACGACGTGGACGCCGCGCTCGCCCAGGTACGCCATGACGTGGGCGCCGGGGTCCGCACCACCCTGCTGGCCAGCGCCGGGGTGGCGCTGGTAGCGGTGCTGCTGGTGTTCGCCGGCGGGCTGACGCTCAACGTCAGCGAGCATCGCCTGGCCGACCGCAAGCTCAAGCAACTGACCCAGAGACTCATCACCTCCCAGGAGGAAGAACGCTCGCGGTTGTCGCGAGAACTGCACGATGGCATCAGCCAACTGCTGGTCTCCATCAAGTTCCAGTTCGAACTGGCCAACCGCGAACTGGGCGCGGGCAAGGCCAGCGCTGGCGAGACATTGCGCGAAGGCACCCAGCGCCTGGCCGCCGCCATCGGCGAGATCCGGCGCATCTCCCACGACCTGCACCCCTCGCTGCTGGACACCCTCGGCCTGCCCGCCGCGCTGGGCCAGCTGGTGGAAGAGTTCCGCCAGCGCAGTGGGCTGGCCGTGGACTACCGGCAGGGCCTGGAAGACAGCCCGGCGGGCGGCGAGCTGGACGTCGCCCTGTTTCGCATCGTCCAAGAGGCCCTGACCAACATCGAGCGCCACGCTGCCGCCCAGCACGTGACCCTCGACCTGCAACGGCGCGGCCGCTGGATCTGCCTGGCCGTGCACGATGACGGGCGGGGCTTCGACACCAGCCAGGTGGACCGTCTCAGTGGCGGGATAGGCCTGCGCAATATCCGCGAGCGAGTGGAGTTGTTCGGCGGCCGGTGCGCCATCCAGTCCGGCCCTGGCGGCACGACCCTGGACGTGGTTCTGCTACGCTCCGACCTACCCGCCGACGAGGAAAGCCCGACATGACGCCGATCCGCATCGTCCTGGTCGACGACCATGCCCTGGTCCGCGCCGGGGTCCGGGCCTTGCTCGGCACCATCGAGCGCTTCGCGGTGGTCGGCGAGGCCAGCAGTGGCGAGGAAGCCCTCGACCTGCTGGAGCCCCTGGATCCGGACATCCTGCTGGTGGATATCGGCCTCAAGGACATGAACGGCCTGGAGCTGACCGCCCAGATCACCGCCCGCGCCCCACGCGCCCGGGTGCTGATCCTGAGCATGTACGACAACCGCGAGTACGTCAGCACCTCGCTGCGGGTTGGCGCAGCCGGCTATGTGCTCAAGGACGCCCCTTCCGAAGAGATCATCGCCGCCGTCGAGGCCCTGGCGGTGGGTGGGCGCTTCTACAGCCAGGCCATCGCGGCCCGCCTGGGTGAAGGCGGCGCCAGTGAGCAGGATCTCACCCCGCGCGAGCGCCAGGTACTGCTGCTCATGGCCCAGGGGCTCAACAACAAGGCCATGGCCCAGCAGCTGCAGCTCAGCGTGCGCACGGTGGAAACCCATCGCCTGAGCATCCGCCGCAAGCTGGACATCCAGAAGCCGGCCGATCTGGTCCGGCACGCGCGGGAATACGGTTGGCGCGCCGAAGACGGGGTCCGCCGCTGACGCCAGGCCATTGCTCGCGTCCAGGTGACCGACGAGCCGTCTCGCTCTGGCCCCCTGGCGCCAGGCCGGCTACCCTCGCGCGGGAAGTCGATACGAGGCGACGGCTGTCGTCTACAGTGATCAGGAAACCTCAGGAAGCCAGTCCATGAACGACACCACCGAGCGTCGCCGCTTTACCCGCTTCACCTTCGATGCACCCGCGCAGTTGCACCAGGGTGAACGCCAGTGGGCCGCCCCTGTGGATGACATCTCGCTCAAGGGCGTGCTGCTGGCCCGCCCCGCCGACTGGACGGCGCAACCAAGCGCGACCTATCAGCTGCACATCCTGCTCAACGACGAGACCCAGGTGGCCATGGACGTGGAGCTGGTACGAGAAACCCCGGCCCAGCTGGCCTTCGCCTGCCGGCAGATCGACCTGGACTCCATCAGCCACCTGCGCCGCCTGGTGGAGCTGAACCTCGGCGACGAGACGCTGCTGGAGCGTGAGCTGGCGGCGCTCGGCGCGCGGTAAGCGAGGCATGAGTAGGTTGGGTTGAGCGAAAGCGAAGCCCAACGGCGCCTGGGGTACGCCGCTGCCTGTTGGGCTTCGACGATGGAGCCGTCTCAACCCAACCTACACCAGGGGCCGGCACCCGTAGGTTGGGTTGAGCGAAAGCGAAGCCCAACGGTGCCCGGGGTTCAAGGGTGCCCTGTTGGGCTTCGACGATGAAGCCGTCTCAACCCAACCTACCCCAGGGGCCGGCATCCGTAGGTTGGGTTGAGCGAAAGCGAAGCCCAACGGCGCCTGAGGTACAACGCTGCCTGTTGGGCTTCGACGATGGAGCCGTCTCAACCCAACCTACACCAAGGGCCGGCACCCGTAGGTTGGAGTGAGCGAAAGCGAAGCCCAACGACGCCTGGGGTTCAAGGTTGCCCTGTTGGGCTTCGACGATGGAGCCGTCTCAACCCAACCTACGGTCATCGTAAGTTAGGTTGAGCGCAGCTAAGCCCAACGTTCCCGGACTCAGAATTCCAGATGCAGACCTACCACCAGGCGGGCGTCGTGGGTGTCTTCGCCCTCTTCCCGTGCCATGGCGGCCGTGTTGCCGTGGGTCGCGTTCCAAGAGACGCCGACATAGGGCGCGACCTCGGGGGTCACCTGGTACCTCAGCCGTAGGCCGGCTTCGCTCTCGGCGAAGCCGGCGCCCTGGCCGCGGGACTCGTCGTTGCGACCGTAGAAATTGAGTTCGGTATGCGGCTGGAGGATCAGCCGCTGGGTCAGCGACCAGTCGTATTCGGCCTCGAGACGCAGCGCGGTCTGGTTGTTCTCGCCGAAGAAGGCGGTGATCTCGACGTCGAGGTCCTCGGGATCGTGCTCCTGGATGCCCAGGGCCGCCCAGGTCTGTGGCGAGCCTGGCTTGAAGTCCTGGCGGATACCGGCGACGGTGCCCCAGCCCTTGGTCAGCACATGTCCCCAGAGTGCCTGCGCCTCGGCCTGCTCGGTGTGGCCGTTGGTGCGCTCACCCTGGCTGCGGAAATCCAGCCGATTGACGCCCCCGCCGAAGGCCCAGCCTTCCAGGTCCCAATTGAAGACGCTGCCCTCGTCGGCATGCTGCCATTCCAGCTGGTCCACTTCCAGCCTGGCCGGGGCGGCAGCATTGGGATCGGCCGCCTGGGCGAGAGCACAGGTGGCAAGACCGGCGAACAATAGGGAGAGCGGGAGCAGACGAGACATGGCGGTTATCCGGGATCATGGAAGCGCCCGATAGACCACCCTGCCCCGCCAAGAGTTTTAAAAAATAGTACGAAAGCGGGGCAGGCTATTCGAACAGCGCATCCAGGGCCTGCTCCAGACGGGTCACCGCCACCACCTGCAGACCGGGCGGCGGATCCTTGGGCGCATTGCCCTTGGGCACGATGGCGCGCTTGAAGCCATGCTTGGCGGCCTCCTTCAGGCGCTCCTGGCCGCTCGGCACCGGGCGGATCTCGCCGGACAGGCCGATCTCGCCGAACACCAGCAGGTCGTGCGGCAGGGCACGGTCCCTCAGGCTGGAGATCACCGCGGACATCAGCGCCAGGTCCACCGCCGTCTCCAGCACCTTGACCCCGCCGACCACGTTGATGAAGACGTCCTGGTCGTAGGTGGGAATGCTGCCGTGGCGGTGCAGCACCGCCAGGAGCATGGCCAGGCGATTCTGGTCGAGACCGACGGTGACCCGCCGTGGATTGGCCAGGTGGCTGGTGTCGACCAGCGCCTGGACCTCGACCAGCATGGGCCGCGAGCCCTCCCAGGTGGCCATGACCACGCTGCCGGCCACCGCCTCCTGGGCGCGATTGAGAAAGATCGCCGAAGGGTTGGAGACCTCCTTGAGGCCCTTGTCGGTCATGCCGAACACCCCCAGCTCGTTGACCGCGCCGAAGCGGTTCTTTACCGCCCGCAGCATGCGCAGGCGGCCGTCGGATTCGCCCTCGAAATAGAGCACGGTGTCGACCATGTGCTCCAGCACCCGAGGTCCGGCCAGGGCCCCTTCCTTGGTGACGTGGCCGACCAGGAAGATGGCGGTGCCGGTCTGCTTGGCGAAGCGCACCAGCAGCGCCGCGCTCTCGCGCACCTGGGCCACGCCGCCGGGGGCGGATTGCAGCTGCTCGGTGAAGATGGTCTGGATGGAGTCGATCACCATGACCCGCGGCTTTTCCTGGCGCGCGGTGGCGACGATGGTCTCGATGCAGGTCTCGGTCATCACCTTGAGCTTGTCTTCCGGCAGGCCCAGGCGGCGCGCGCGCATGGCCACCTGCTGCTGGGATTCCTCACCGGTGACATAGAGCGCCGGCATGCGCGCGGCCAGGTGGCAGAGGGTCTGCAGGAGAATGGTGGACTTGCCGATCCCGGGATCGCCGCCGATCAGCACCACCGAGCCGTCCACCAGGCCACCACCGAGGACGCGATCGAGCTCGGTGGAGTCGGTGGTGAAGCGCGGGGTTTCCTCGACGCTGACCTCGGCCAAGGTCTTGATGGTCGCCTGCTGACCGGCCCAGCCGGCCCGCCCGGAGGGCACCGCGGAGGTCTCGACCACCGTTTCCACCAGGGTGTTCCAGGCGCCGCACTCGCCGCACTGGCCTGCCCACTTGGGAAAGGTGGCGCCGCATTCGGTGCAGCCGTAGAGACGCTTGGCCTTGGCCATGGCGGAATTCTCCAGTCGAGAAGGAAAGGCGTTCAGCATACCACGACTGGATGCATAGACAGTAAAAAGGCGCGATCCCTGGGGAGCGCGCCTCTCTGGCCTGCCGGCTGCGGGACTAGTTGCCCTCGCCACCCGGCTGACGCAGCATGGTCAGGGCCTGGTTGGCCTGAGCGATGCACTTCTTCTCGTCACCGGCCTTCTGGGCAGCCATGGCATTCTTGCGGAATTCGGCGATCTGGCTGGCCTGGGAGCTGCCCGGACCGATCATGTTGGTCTTCATCTTGCTGGCGTCATCCAGCTTCTGCAGCTGGACCGCACAGAGATCCTTGGCGAACACGGGGGCGGCGGCGAACATCATCAGGGCGATCAGGGCGGTACGCTTCATGGGGACATCCTCGTTGGGAGGGCCGGGTAGGCCGGATTAACCTCGCTCACCCCGCGAAACTCGTCTGGGGTAACCCATTGACCGTCTGTCAGCGCCGGACGTTCAGCGTGATATCACCAAGATTCGCGCGACGTGGCGACGCCGGGTTAGTGCTTGAGCAGGGAGACGTCCGCGAAGCCTCGCTGCAGCCAGCTGGGCAGCAACTGTTGCCAGCGTTCCTCTTCCAACTGCTGCAACTCGGCCAGCAACCGGCTGTATTCGGCGAACTCCCGTTGCACGAGGCGGCGCTGTTCCTCCACGGCCGCTTCGGTGATCCATAGGTGCCACTGTTGGTACATCGCTACTTCGTTGGTCATCGGCTCCTCTCCAAAGGAAGCCATGATGGCAACGCCAGCGGCCCTTGCCAATCGCGATAAGCGAGGCTCGACGACCGGCGCCGAGCCGACGGTTTCTAGGACGGGTATTTCAGCTGCTGGGCGATTTTGTCCTTGAGCAGCACCCGCTCCCGGCGCAGGCGGCCCAGCTCTTCATCGCCACTGGATTCTTCCACCGCTTCCAGATCGAGGATCTGCTGATCGAGCTGCTGGTAGTCCTCCAGCAGCTTGGCGAAGGCCGGATCGGACTGCGGACGGCTGTCGAGCTGCTCGGCGTATTCGGGAAAGTCTTTGTGCAGGTCGTGTTTGGCAACCATCGAAGGCTCCTAGGTTCGGAATGTCGGGTTCGCGAGGGCCCTTGCCCTCGTCGTACAAGGGTGGACCCAAGCCCTTCGCCAAAGTGCGACAGTCACGACCAGCTGCCGACCGCCAGGGGATTTGCCACGTCCGGGGAACCCGGAGACCGTTAGTAAGGTTCCAAAGCCGAACGAAGCGGTCAAAATCGGCTATCGTCTCTTCGAAATCAATCAAAGGAGTGCAGCATGAGTATTCTCGCCGAGTTCAAGAAGTTCGCCATGAGGGGCAACGTGGTCGACCTGGCGGTCGGCATCATCCTGGGCGCCGCCTTCGGCAAGATAGTGTCGTCCTTCGTGGCCGACATCATCACGCCGCCGCTGGGCCTGTTGCTGGGCGGCGTGGACTTCTCGCAATTGGCGATCACCTTGCGGGCAGCCGTGGGCGACCAGCCGGCGGTGGTGATGTCCTATGGCAAGTTCCTGCAGACCATCTTCGACTTCGTGATCATCGCCTTCGCCATCTTCATGGCGATCAAGGTGCTCAATCGCCTGCGCCTGCACCAGGACGCCGCGCCTTCCGGCCCGACCAAGGACCAGGTGCTGCTGACCGAAATCCGCGACCTGCTGAAGGAACAGAACAGCCAGCCGACCGCGGCTCCCGTGGTGAAGCAGGACCCGCCGATCAACCCGCTGTAAGCCTTTCAAAGGCGGCTGCGCGTCGGCCAGACGGCGTTGAACAGCCCCTGGGTCGCCAGCCTCGCCTGGACGGCCCCGTCGGGATACTCATCTATCCGCCTTGAACCGGAGCGCGGATCCGATCCCCTTCCGTAGGGCTTTTCGCAGAGCCACCTAGGCCTTGTTCGGCTCTGGCTCGGCGCCGTTGAATAGGCTTACCGAAAGCACCCGCCTCACTCGGAGGCGGGTCGTTCCAGGCGGATCCAGCCGATCCGCCGATCCTTGACCGACTCGACCGTCAACTGCCAGCCCTGGTAGTCCAGGCGGTCACCCGCCACCGGCAGCCGTCCCAGCAGGTCCACCACCAGCCCGCCGAGGGTCTGGTAGTCCTCGTTTTCGGCGATCTGGAAACCGGTACGCTGGGCTAGGGGATGCAGGTTCAGACCGCCGCTGGCGCGATAGCCATTCTCCACCTTTTCCAGTTCCGGAATGCTGTCTTCGCTGGCGTCCGGCAATTCGCCTGCGATGGCCTCGAGGATGTCGGTAAGGGTCAGCAGGCCCTCGAAGCCACCGAATTCGTTGACCACGAAGGCCACGTGGGTCGAGGCCGCGCGTAGTTGCTCCAGGGCGCCCAGCACCGTGGCCTGGGCCGGCAGGTGGATGGGGGTACGCACCCGGTTGCGCAGGTCGGGGGTCTGGCC
>CAUQPA010000142.1:0-8296 GCA_963519325.1 uncultured Pseudomonas sp.
CACCCCCTTCAGTGTGTTGCTCAGCTATCGGCAGGGTCTATGAGCACGACGTTGCTGGCGCTGGCGCTGATCTTCACCCAGCTCTCGCTGCTGGCCTTTGGGGGTGGCAACTCGGTGCTGCCGGAGATGCAGCGCCAGGTCGTCACGGTGCACGGTTGGATGAGCGCCGCCGACTTCGCCGCCTTGTTCGCCCTGGCCCAGGCCGCGCCCGGGCCGAACCTGATGATCGTGCCGCTGATCGGTTACCACGTCGCCGGCTGGCCGGGACTGCTGGTGACCTCCTTCGCCAAGTTCGTACCGTCTTCGCTCCTGACGCTGGGCGTATTGCACCTCTGGCAGCGCTTTGCCGACCGGCCCTGGCGTCGCCATCTGCAAGCCGGACTGGTGCCCGTGACGGTCGGCCTGGTATCTGCGAGTGCCTGGCTCCTGGGTGGCAGCGTGGCCACTGCGCCGCTCTGGGTGGGTGTACTGGCGGTGGTTTCCTTGGCCTCGCTGTTCACCCGCTGGCATCCGCTCTGGCTGCTGGCGGGTGGTGCCCTGGTCGGAGTGCTGTTCGGCTAGGCGAGGAGTCGGCGGGCCGCTGCCCGATGGCGCGCGATCAGGCTGGGCAGCTCCAGGTCGACGATGCCGCCATCTATGACCCGCCAGCGGCCGCCGATCATGACCCGGTCCGCCCGATCGGCGCCACAGAGTAGCAGCGCGGCCAGCGGATCGTGGCTACCCGAGAAGCGCAGGTCGTCCAGCCGGAACAGTGCCAGATCGGCCTGCTTGCCAACGGCCAACTCGCCCAGGTCATCGCGTCCGAGCAATCGGGCCGAGCCACGGGTGGCCCAGTTCAAGGCGAGAGCCGGCGTGATGCGCTCGGCGCCATAGCGCAGGCGTTGCAGATAGAGTGCCTGGCGGGCTTCGAGCAGCAGATTGGAGGCATCGCCCGAGGCCGAGCCATCCACGCCCAAGCCAATGGCGACACCTGCCGCTTCAAGGTCGAGGGTCGGGCAGATGCCGGAGGCCAGGCGCATGTTCGAATGGGGGCAATGGCAGATCCCGGTACCCGCAGCGCCCAGGCGAGCAATCTCCGCCGCATCGAAGTGGATGCCGTGGGCCAGCCAGGTGCGCGGGCCGAGCCAGCCGACGCTTTCCAGGTAGTCCACCGTGCGCATCCCGAAGCGCTGTTGGCAGAAGGCTTCCTCGTCCAGGGTCTCGGCCAGATGAGTATGCAGGCGCACGTCCAGGCGCGCGGCCAGCTGGGCGCTCTCGCGCATGATCGCCGGCGTGACGGAGAAAGGCGAACAAGGCGCCAGGGCGATCTGTACCCGGGCTCCGGCGCCACGCTGGTGATAACGCGCCACGAGCCGCTCGCTGTCGGCGAGGATGAGTTCCGGCCGTTGCACCGTCGACTGGGGTGGCAAGCCACCGTCGGCCTCACCCAGGCTCATGGAGCCACGGGTCAAATGGACCCGCAGCCCGAGGTCGGCCGCCGCTGCGACCTGGATGTCGATGGCCTGCTCCAGGCCATCGGGAAAGAGATAGTGATGATCCGCCGCGGTGGTACACCCCGATAGCAGCAGTTCCGCCAGCGCCACCTGGGTGGCCAGGTGGAGCTGGTCGGCGGTCAGCCGCGCCCAGATGGGATAGAGCCGCTGCAGCCAGGGAAACAGCGGCTGATTGACGACCGGCGCCCAGGCGCGGGTGAGGGTTTGATAGAAGTGGTGGTGGGTGTTGATCAACCCGGGCAGCAGCACGAGTTCGCCGGCATCGAAGGTGTCCACGACCGGCTGACGAGGCTGGCCGCCGGCCGGCACGAGCTCGGTGATGAGGCCCTGATCGATGACCAGACCGCCGCGAGCGTCCTGGTCATTGGCGGTGAAAACGGCGAGGGGGTTCTGGATCCACAGGCGCGACATGGCGGCTCCTCTCGGTGGATGAAGGGGAAGCCAGCTCAGTTAGGCCCTGTCTGCTGATCCAGGGGCGCACGCGCGGGAGCAGGTTAGGCGAGAGGTCGGGTGCTTGACAAGGACGGATGACGGGGCGCCGAGGCAACCTGCCGCCTGCGGCTGACGGCCAGCCTTGCAGGGAGCCCGACCCGGCGGGCAGCATGGCGACCCAACCTCTGCGTCAGGCCCGCCATGATCACCCGCCCCCAGAATCCATCGTTAACGGAGCTCCTGTTCACGGTACGTGGCTCCATCGTCCCGGCCATCTGGCGCAAGCTGCTCTACGTCATGCTGCTGAGCCTGGCGGTGACGCTGAGCCATGGCATCGTCCTGAACTTCGACTTCGGTCTGACCACCACCCCGTTGACGCTGTGGGGCTTGACCCTCGCGATCTTCCTCGGCTTTCGCAATACCACCGCCTACCAACGCTTTTGGGAAGCGCGGGGTCTGTGGGGTGAGCTGCTGATCGCCGGGCGCAATCTGGCACGCCAGGTCGAGACCCTGCTGCCCGACCTGAACTCGGCCGAACGTCGTCAGTTGCTCGTGCCGCTGCTGGCATTCGGCTATGCCCTGCGGGATCACTTGCGTCGCGAGGCGCCGTCCGCCGATCTGCAGCGGCTCCTGCACGGCGAAGAGGCGTTGCTCACGGCTCCCCATCGCCCGAGCGCCCTGATCCGTCGGCTCGGCACCCGACTGGTGGCTCGGGCACGGCAGGAGGGTTTGGGGGATCCCTTGATCGCCAACGTCGATAACCAGCTGGACCGGCTGACCGCCGTGCTCAGTGGTTGCGAACGTATACGCCAGACGCCCATTCCCTATCCCTATCTGCTGATGCTGCACCGGGTGGTGCACGTCTATTGCTTCCTGCTGCCGTTCTGCCTGGTGGATAGCCTCGGCTGGTTCACCCCGCTGGCAGTGCTGGTGCTGGCCTATACCTTCTTCGGCCTGGATGCCCTGGGTGATCAGATCGCCGATCCCTTTGGTACCCAGCCCAACCACCTGCCGCTGGATGCCCTGAGCCGTGGCCTGGAGATCGCCGTGCTGGACCTGCTGGGCGAACCGACACCGGAGCCGATCAAGGCGGAGGCGGGGTTGTTGAGATAAAAGCGGAACCAGATCGGCGCGGCTCTTGACGCTTCAGTTGGCCCAAGATGGGGTCGTGATGATCGATCAGGAACTGCCCGGGAGATCCGGCCGAGCACCTGCTCGGATAGCCCCCTCTCCCCGTGGGAGAGGGTTGGGGTGAGGGTAGGCCTCACAGCGGACGCCCAGTGGAAAAGGCTGCGCCGTTTTCCACGTTACGGCTATCGCTACGCCCGCAGAGGCGGGTGAGGCTATGGGGGGCGTATCGGTGGATCGCCATGGCCGCGATTCAATCCGCCTTGTCTTTTCGCTCCCGTCGCGGCCGTCTCACCAACTCGCCCTGGCAATTCGGACAGCGCCCGTGCAGAGGCCCCTGGGCGCAGTCCCTGCAAAAGGTGCACTCATAGGAGCAGATCAGCGCGTCCGCGCTTTCCAGGGGTAAGGCAGAGCTGCAGTGCTCACAGGACGTACGCATCTCCAGCATGGTTATCACCTCTCGAATCAAGCGCCGAAGCGCGCCGCATAGTCCTGGGGGCTCACCGCCAGGTGTTTGTGGAAGGTGCGCCGCAGATTCTCCGGATGGCCGAAGCCGCACAGACGAGAGACCGTGGCAATCGAGGCCTGGCCGTCCTGCAACAGTACCCTCGCGGTCTCCAGGCGAACCTGTTCGACATAGCGACCCGGCCCCATGCCCACCTCGCGACTGAACAGCCGCGACAGGGTGCGCGGCGCCATATGGGCGCGCTCGGCCAGACGCTCGAGGCCGAGGTCTTCGCCCAGATGGCCAGGAATCCAGTCGAGCAGGGCGGCCAACCGCGGCGTGCGACCGGGATCGGGCGCGAGGCAGGCGCTGAACTGCGCCTGGCCGCCTGGCCGGCGCAGGAACATCACCAGGCGACGCGCTACCGCCAGCGCCAGCGGCCGGCCCAGATCCGCTTCCACCAGCGCGAGGGCCAGGTCGATGCCGGCGGTGACGCCGGCCGAAGTGAAGACATGGGGATCGCCATCGCGACCCAGGGGATCGTAGGTATGCAGGCGGTCACCCTGCACCTCGATGGCGGGAAAGGCGTCGAGCTCGTCGACATAGGCCCAGTGGGTGGTGGCACGCCGACCATTCAGCAGACCGGCACTGGCGAGGAGCAGGGCGCCGGAACACACCGAACCCAGCCGCCGTACCCGCGGCTCCAGCTCGCGTAGCCAGGTCTGCAGGCGGAGGTCATCGCGCAGGGCGCCGATGCCCAGGCCGCCGGGAATCAGCAGGGTGTCCACCTCGGCCACGTCGAGATCGTACCAGCCCTGCTCGGCGTAGATGCCGATGCCAGCGGATGTCCGGACCAAACCCTCGTTGGCGGCCAGCAGGCGCAGCTGGTAATGGGCAGGCAGGCCCTGGCGTTCACGCTCCAGGTTCGCGGAGGCGAACACCTGCAGCGGGCCGGTGACGTCCAGGCTCATGACGTCGGGATAGAGGAGGCTGGTGATCAGGGCCATGCGGGCTCTCCGTCGCTTTGCGGCGAGCATGCCCGCGCAGCACGGTGGCCACAAGGTCAAACATCCCACGGATCCGGTCATTTCACCGCAGCTTGAATTTGGCGTGTTCCGCGCCCGGCCGTATCATCGCCGTCCATGAACTACACCGACCCGAAGCAACTTGCCCCCTTGCTGGAAGCCATCCTGTTGGCCGCCGGTCGTCCGCTGACCCTGGAGCGGCTGGCCGAACTCTTCGAGGAGTACGAACGCCCGGAGCCTGCCCATCTGCGCGCCGGCCTGGCCGTCCTCGGCGGATCCTGTCGCAAGCGTGGCTTCGAGCTCAAGGAAGTGGCCTCCGGCTATCGGCTGCAAGTGCGGGAGAAGTTCGCCCCTTGGGTGGGCCGCCTGTGGGAGGAGCGCCCGCCACGGTATTCTCGCGCGATGCTGGAAACGCTGGCGTTGATCGCCTATCGCCAACCCATTACCCGGGGCGAGATCGAGGAGGTGCGTGGCGTCGCCGTCAACAGCCAGATCGTCAAGACGCTGTTGGAGCGTGACTGGATCCGCGTGGTGGGCTATCGCGACGTTCCAGGACGTCCGGCCATGTTCGCCACCACCAAGACCTTTCTCGACTACTTCGACCTGCGCAGTCTCGATCAGCTGCCGCCACTTGCGGAGGTCCGTCAACTGGAGCCCGAGCCGGCCTCGGTGCTGGAGGATCCCGAGCTGAGTCTGGCGGCCTTGGCGGTGGGTGACGTCGAGGAGGAGGGCACGCTGGTCATTCCCGAGCGCACCAGCTTCCGCACCCTGCTCACGGAGCTGGACGCCATGGAGACCGGCCTCAAGACCGATTTCGATGACCTGCGCCAGGCGGTGGACGAGGAAGACGAGGGTTGAGTCGGGCCCGTTGGGCTTCGCGTTGCTCAACCCAACCTACACGCTGAACCGCCCCTTTCCCGCCGAAATACCGCCCTCACTCGAAAAGCCCCCTCTCCCTCGAGGAGAGGGCGGGGGTGAGGGCGTACTTTACGATGAAGGCCCAGGCGGAAAAGGCTGCGCCGTTTTCCACGCTACGGCTGTTCTCCTCTCCACGCACCCGTAGGTTGGGTTGAGCGCAGCGAAGCCCAACATTCCCGCCCAGAACGAAAAAAGCGCCCGAAGGCGCTTTTTCTGCACGACCTACAGACCTCAGGCCGGGGCGTTGACCAGCGCCTTGCAGGTATCGAGCATACGATTGGAGAAACCCCACTCGTTGTCGTACCAGGCCATGATCTTCACCAGCTTGCCGCTCACCTTGGTGTGGTTGGCGTCGAAGATCGACGATAGGCGATTGTGGTTGAAGTCGATGGACACCAGCGGCTTGTCGTTGTAGCCCAGTACCGGCGAGGCCGCGGCCGCGGCCGTCATGAAGGCGTTAATGGTGTTGGCGTCGGTTTCCTTTGCGGGCAGGATGGTCAAGTCGACCAACGACACGTTGATGGTCGGCACCCGCACCGCCATGCCGCTAAACTTGCCCTGCAGCTCCGGCAGAACCAGGCCGACGGCCTCGGCGGCACCGGTCTTGGTCGGGATCATCGACTGGGTGGCCGAGCGCGCCCGGAAGGGGTCAGAGTGATAGACGTCCGACAGGTTCTGGTCGTTGGTGTAGGCATGGATGGTGGTCATCAGACCATTCTCGATGCCCAGTTCGCGCTGCAGCACCTGGGCGACGGGCGCCAGGCAGTTGGTGGTGCAGGAGGCGTTGGAGATGATCTGGTGCGACTGGCGCAGGATGTTGTCGTTGACGCCGTAGACAATGGTGGCGTCCACGTCCTTGCCCGGTGCCGAGATGATCACCTTGGAGGCGCCCGCTTCCAGATGGGCAGCGGCCTTGTCGCGGTTGGTGAAGAGGCCGGTGCACTCGAACACCACGTCGACCTTCATCTCCTTCCATGGCAGTTCGGCCGGGTTGCGGATAGCCGTCACGGCGATGCGGTCGCCATTGACCACCAGCTTGTCGCCCTCGACGGACACCTCGGCAGGGAAGCGGTCATGAACGCTGTCATACTGTAGGAGATGCGCATTGATGGCGGCGTCGCCCAGGTCGTTGATCGCGACGACCTCCAGGTCCTGGCGATAGCCTTCGGTGTACAGCGCCCGCAGCACGTTGCGGCCGATGCGTCCAAAACCATTGATGGCAATACGAATACTCATTGAGAGAAACCTCGCGATAGCTGGGTTTTGTTGTAAAAAACATTACACATGACGCGTGCTAAGCGGAATAATAGCGCCAATTTGGCTGTGAATGTTTTAAATAACAACAAATTTAGCCCGGTGGAGAATCGAAACCATGCATCCTCGCGTCCTCGAAGTCACACAGCGGTTGGTGGAACGCAGCCGTCCGACCCGTGAGCGTTACCTCGCCATGATCCGGGCCGCCGCCAGCGACGGCCCCCAGCGCGGCAAGCTGCAATGCGCCAATTTCGCCCATGGCGTCGCCGGGTGTGGTTCCTCGACGGATAAGCAGCGCCTCCGTTTGATGGACCAGGCCAACGTCGCCATCGTTTCCAGCTACAACGACATGTTGTCGGCTCACCAGCCTTACGAGCACTATCCCGAGATCATCAAGCAGGCGCTGCGCGAGATCGGCTCCGTCGGTCAGTTCGCTGGCGGCGTACCTGCCATGTGTGACGGCGTGACCCAGGGCGAGGCCGGCATGGAGCTGAGCCTGGCGAGTCGCGAAGTCATCGCCATGTCCACGGCGGTGGCCCTGTCGCACAACATGTTCGACGCGGCCCTGCTGCTCGGCATCTGCGACAAGATCATTCCTGGCCTGATGATCGGCGCGCTGCGCTTTGGCCATCTGCCGATGATCTTCGTCCCCGGCGGCCCCATGCCCTCCGGCATCTCCAACAAGGAGAAGGCGCGCGTGCGCCAGGCCTTCGCCGAAGGCAAGGCGACCCGCGAAGAGTTGCTGGAATCGGAGATGAAGTCCTATCACAGTCCCGGCACCTGCACCTTCTATGGCACCGCCAATACCAACCAGGTGGTGATGGAAGTGATGGGCCTGCACCTGCCGGGCTCCTCCTTCGTCAACCCCTACACCCCGCTGCGTGACGAACTCACCCGCGAGGCGGCGCGCCAGGTGACCCGCATCACCCACCAGGGCGGCAACTTCATGCCGCTGGGCGAGATCGTCGACGAGAAGGCCATCGTCAACTCCGTGGTCGCCCTGAGCGCCACCGGTGGTTCGACCAACCACACCCTGCACATCCCCGCCATCGCCCAGGCCGCCGGCATCCAGTTGACTTGGGACGACATGGCCGAGATCTCGGCGGTCACCCCGACCCTGGCCCAGGTCTATCCCAACGGCAAGGCCGACGTGAACCACTTCCACGCCGCCGGTGGCGTCAATTTCATGGTGCACACCCTGCTCGAGGCCGGGCTGCTGCACGAAGACGTCAATACCATCATGGGGCGTGGCCTGTCGCGCTATCTGCAGGAGCCCTTCCTGGTCGACGGCAAGCTGGAGTGGCGCACCGGACGTGCGGAAAGCCTGGACGAGGACATCCTGCGTCCGGCCAGCCGGCCGTTCAACGAAGAGGGCGGCCTGCGCGTCATGCAGGGCAACCTCGGCCGTGGCGTGATGAAGGTGTCCGCCGTGGCGCCCAAGCACCAGGTGGTGGAGGCCCCGGCGCGGGTCTTCCATGACCAGAGCGAATTGGCCGCTGCCTTCAAGGCCGGGGAGCTGGAGCGCGATTTCGTCGCGGTGGTACGCTTCCAGGGGCCCAAGGCCCTGGGCTTGCCCGAGCTGCACAAGCTCACCCCCTATC
>CAUQPA010000143.1:0-8265 GCA_963519325.1 uncultured Pseudomonas sp.
CGCGGGCGGGACGGCGCTGGACGTGGCCCTGGTCCACGAGGGCCAGCTGACCGGCCTGCTCTGCCTGAGACGCGACCGGGCGGCCACCTGGGAAGCCGAGGACGTCGCCTTCGCCCGCAGCCTGGCGGAGTGCCTGGCGACCCTGCTCCACCAGGCGGACAGCGTGCCGAAGCTCGCCCATCCGCTGACCCGGGTGATGGAAGCCAGCAGCGATGCCTTCCTGCTGCTGGACGCCAGCGGTCGCCTGGAACACGCCACGGACAGCTTCGCCCGGATCACCGGCTATCCCATCGGCAAGCTCCAGGGCACGCTGATCGAATCCCTGCCGGCGCTGGAAAACTGGAGCGAGCTGCTCTACGAAGCCTGGCAGCGCCTGGCCCACCAAGACAGCTGGCAAGGCGAGCTGCGCTGCTATCGTCGCGACGGCGAGACCTATTGGGGCCAGTTGTCGATCTCCAAGATCCAGCAGCCCAATGGCGACCTCCAGGGTTATCTGGGGATCTTCCAGGACACCAGCAAGACCCGCTTCGCCCAGCAGCACAACGACGAGATGGTGTTCCGCGACAGCCTCACCGGGCTGGCCAACCGCAGCCATTTCATCGCCCGCCTGGAAGCGCGCCTGGAGCAGTCGAATCCCAGCCGGGAACACTCGCTGCTGCTGGTGGACGTGGACAACTTCAAGCGAGTCAACGACAGCCTGGGCCACCGCATCGGTGACCAGTTGCTGGTCGGCCTGGCGCGCCGCCTGCGCAGCGCCCTGGGCAAGGGCGCACTAATCGCCCGCATCGCCAGCAACGAATTCGCCGTGCTGCTCGAGGGCATGGACGCGGTGTCCGCCGCCAGCCTGGCCCGCGACACCCTGGTGGCCCTGGATCCGCCACTCTACGTGGAAGGTCACCCGACCCTGATCAGTTGCTCGATCGGCCTGACCACCGCGCGGCCGCACGAAACCGATCCCCAGACCCTGATCAAGCACGCCGGCCTGGCCCTGCACAGGGCCAAGGCCACCGGCGGCCACCAGGTCCAGGTATTCACCGAGGCCCTGATCGCCGAGGCCAGCAACAAGCTGTTCGTGCAGAACAACCTGCGCCGGGCGCTGGAGCAAAATGAGCTACTGGTGCACTACCAGCCCAAGGTCTGCCTGCGCCGGGCCAAGCTGCTCGGCCTGGAGGCCCTGATCCGCTGGCAGCATCCGGAAAAGGGCATGATCCGCCCCGACCAGTTCATCAGCATCGCCGAGGAAACCGGGCTCATCGTGCCCATCGGCAAATGGATTATCCGCGAGGTCTGCCGCCAGTTGCACCGCCTCGCCGCCGCGGGTTTCGCCGATCTGCAGATCGCCATCAACCTGTCGCCCAAGCAATTCACCGATCCCGACCTGGTACAGTCATTCGTCACCATCCTCGACGAGGAAGGCATCGCCCCCGAGCGCCTGGAACTGGAGCTCACCGAAAGCCTGCTGCTGGATGCCACCGACGCCACCCGCAATACCCTCGAAGCCCTCAAGCGCCTGGGCATGAGCCTGGCGATGGACGACTTCGGTACCGGCTATTCGTCGCTCAGCTACTTGAAAAAATTCCCCATCGACATCATCAAGATCGACAGGAGTTTCATCAAGGACATCCCGGACAACCAGGACGACATGGAAATCACCTCCGCGGTGATCGCCATGGCCCATAACCTGCGGCTGCAGGTGGTTGCCGAGGGCATAGAAACGACCGAACAGCTGGCCTTCCTGCGCCATCATCGCTGCGATATCGGCCAGGGCTATCTGTTCGACAAGCCCATCCCGGCCGAGCAGCTCGACGCCGCCCTGGCGCGCTACCTGCAGGCGCGCTGAGCCGCCGAGCGGTGCCGACCCGGCCGCGGCGATTTTGCGTACACTGAGCCTTTCGCCCGACCTTTTCCAACGAGGTATCCCATGGTCCTGCGTTCCGAAATCCTGACCAAGAAAAGCCACCTGCCCGCCGCCGAACAGGCGCTGCCCGGCCGGGAAACGCCCATGGCCGTACCGTCGTCCCACTTCGTCAACGGCAACCCCTTGCAGGGCCCCTTCCCGGCTGGCCTGCAGACTCTGGTGGTCGGCATGGGCTGCTTCTGGGGCGTCGAGCGGCGCTTCTGGCAACAACCTGGGGTCTGGACCACTGCCGCCGGCTATGCCGGTGGCTACACGCCCAATCCGACCTACGAAGAGGTCTGCTCCGGCCTGACCGGCCACACCGAGGTGGTGCTGGTGGTATTCGATCCGGCCCAGACCTCGCTGGATGCGCTGCTGAAGATCTTCTGGGAAGCCCATGACCCGACCCAGGGCATGCGCCAGGGCAACGACGTCGGCACCCAGTATCGCTCGGCGCTCTACTACACCGACGAAAGCCAGCGCGAGGCCTTCGAGGCCAGCCAAGCCGCCTTCCAGGCCCAGCTGGCCGAGGCCGGCTACGGCGAGATCACCACCGAGATCGCCCCGCTGCCGCCGTTCTACTACGCCGAGGCCTATCACCAGCAGTACCTGGCGAAGAATCCCAACGGCTACTGCGGCCTGGCCGGCACCGGCGTCTGCCTGCCACCCAGCCTGGCACGCTGAAAGCCCGGGCACGGATGAGCTATTGACCGCCCTGTTGGGCTTCGGCGATGGAGCCGCCTCAACCCAACCTACAAGGCGCTTCGAGTGCTCTGGTAGGTTGGGTTGAGCGCAGCGAAGCCCAAGTGAGCAGGCTCGATCCCGCCCTGTTGGGCTTCGGCGATGGAGCCGCCTCAACCCAACCTACAAAGCCGCTCCGAGTGCTTTGGTAGGCTGGGTTGAGCGCAGCGAAGCCCAAGTGAGCAGGCTCGATCCCGCCCTGTTGGGCTTCGGCGATGGAGCCGCCTCAACCCAACCTACAAAGCCGCTTCGAGTGCTCTGGTAGGTTGGGCTGAGCACAGCGAAGCCGAACACTGCCTGGACGCTACCCAAACCGGCGGAAAGCTTATTCCGCGATCAGCCAGTCCAGCCGCCAGCTGCCTTCGCCTTGGGCGAGGTGTTCGGCCAGCCAGGGCAGCAGCTCGCGCAATTCCTCTTCCAGGCCCCAGGGCGGATTGACGATGGCCAGGCCGGAGCCGTTGAGGCGGGTGGGATCGTCCGCCGGGCGGATCAGCAATTCGGCGCACAGCAACTTGGGCGCGCCGCTGCCCTGCAGCCCCGCATGGAAGCGCCTGAGCTGGCGGCGATCCTTGATCGGATACCAGAGCGCTATCACCGTCTGGCGCATCCGCCCGATGGCCTCCTGCACCGCCTTGACGCAGCGCTCCAGCTCATCGGCCTTCTCGAACGGCGGATCGATCAGCAGCAGGGCCCGGCGTTCGGCGACCGGCAGTAGCGCTCTGGGCAGCAGCCAACCGTCCTTCTGGTGCACCGCTACCCGGCGGTCGCCTGCCATGTTTTCCTTGAGCAGCTGGCCATCCGTGGGATGCAGCTCGTTGAGCAGCAGGCGATCCTGGGGCCGCAGCGCCTGGCGCATCAGCTCGGGCGAGCCGGGGTAGTAGCGCAGGGCGCCATCGGTATTCAGCGCCGCGACCGCCTCACGGTAGCCGGCGAAGGCGGCGGGGAAAGCTTCCAGCGCCCACAGCCGGCCGATGCCCTCGCGCCATTCGTCGGTGCGGCTGGCCTGGTCGCCGGCCAGGTCATAGCGACCGACGCCGGAATGGCTGTCCAGGTAGGCGAAGGGTGTCTCCTTGCGCGCCAGCAAGGCGGCCAGCCGCAGCAGGGTGGCGTGCTTGAAGACATCGGCGTGGTTGCCGGCATGAAAGGCGTGTCGGTAATTCATGGGATACTCCAGCGTCAGCCCTACAGTGTACCGTCTTCCGCCGCCGCCAGCGGCGCTGCGCTTTGACACCCCGACCGCCCAGCGGGTTAAATCCCCAGGTTCTTCAATCCTTTGCCACAGGAGTCGCGCTTGGACGCCGTCACCATCAACAGTCTGTTCTTGATCGGTGCGGTGCTGATCGGCCTGTCGATTCTGGTCAGCTCGATTTCCTCGCGGATCGGCATCCCGATCCTGGTGATCTTCCTGGTGGTCGGCATGTTCGCCGGGGTCGACGG
Organism: uncultured Pseudomonas sp.; assembly: GCA_963519325.1. Lineage (GTDB taxonomy): Bacteria > Pseudomonadota > Gammaproteobacteria > Pseudomonadales > Pseudomonadaceae > Chryseomonas. The sequence goes on from CAUQPA010000143.1 coordinate 4,076, forward strand.
GCCCGGGCACATCGCCTTCGACAACTATCCGATGGCCTACTTGGTAGGCAACCTGGCCTTGGCGGTGATCCTGCTCGACGGCGGCATGCGCACCCGGGTATCGAGCTTCCGGGTGGCTCTCTGGCCGGCCTTGTCGCTGGCCACCGTGGGGGTGATGATCACCACCGGCCTGACCGGCATCGCCGCGGCCTGGCTGTTCGATCTCAGCCTGCTGCAAGGCCTGCTGATAGGTGCCATCGTCGGCTCCACCGACGCCGCCGCGGTGTTCTCGCTGCTGGGTGGTCGCGGCCTCAACGAACGGGTCACCGCCAGCCTGGAAATCGAGTCGGGCAGCAACGACCCGATGGCGGTGTTCCTCACCGTCACCCTGATCGACATGCTCGCCAGCGGCCAGACCGGCTTCACCTGGAGCCTGCTCGGCCATTTCGTCAGCGAATTCGCCATCGGCGGCGTCATCGGCCTCGGCGGCGGCTGGCTGCTGTTGCAGCTGATCAACCGCATCCACCTGGCCGACGGCCTCTATCCGCTGCTGGCCATCAGTGGCGGCCTGCTGATCTTCGCCCTGACCAATGCCGCCCACGGCAGCGGCATCCTCGCCGTCTACCTGGCCGGCCTGCTGCTGGGCAACCGGCCGATCCGCAGCCGGCACAGCATGCTGCACATGCTCGACGGCATGGCCTGGCTGGCGCAGATCGGCATGTTCCTGGTGCTGGGGCTGCTGGTGGAGCCGCACAACCTGCTACCCATCGCCCTGCCCGCCCTGGGCTTGGCTCTGTGGATGATCCTAGTCGCCCGCCCACTGTCGGTGGCCATCGGCCTGCTGCCCTTCCGCGCCTTCCACGACCGCGAGAAGGCCTTCATCGCCTGGGTCGGCTTGCGCGGCGCGGTGCCCATCATCCTGGCGGTCTTCCCGATGATGGCCGGGCTGCCCCAGGCGCAGCTGTTCTTCAACGTGGCCTTCTTCATCGTGCTGGTGTCGCTGCTGGTGCAGGGCTCCAGCCTGCCGCTGGCGGCCAAGCTGCTCAAGGTGACGGTCCCCCCGGAACCGGCGCCCTTCTCCCGCGCCGGATTGCAGGTGCACCCCACCAGCGAATGGGAGCTGTTCATCTACCGACTGGGCCCGGAAAAGTGGTGCATCGGTGCCGCCCTGCGCGAGTTGAAGATGCCCGAGGGTACCCGCATCGCCGCGCTGTTCCGCGGCGAGACGCTGCTGCACCCCTCGGGTAGTACCACCCTGGAGGCCGGTGACATCCTCTGCGTGGTCGGCCATGAGCACGACCTGCCGGCCCTGGGTCGCCTGTTCAGCCAGGCACCCCAGCAGACCCAGAGATTCTTCGGCGATTTCGTCCTGGAAGCCGACGCCGAACTCAGCGCCGTGGCGGCCCTGTACGGTCTGCAACTGGGCAACGTGGACGGCAACCAGCGCCTGGGCAGCTTCATCACCCACGAGATCGGCGGCGAACCCATCGTCGGCGACCTGGTGGAATGGAACGGCCTGGTCTGGATCGTCGCGGCCATCGAGAACAAGCGCGTGCGCAAGGTCGGCGTGAAGTTTCCCGAAGGCGGCAGCAGCGGCCCCGCGCTCTTTCTTTAACCGCGGATGAACGGGGTTCGCGGCGCGGACGGCCCTGCCTTGCACCCTGGGCAGCCTGGCTTTAACCTCGCGCCTTTCCACTGCCCGACGCCTGCCGCATGCACCGCCTGTCCGCCCTGCTTCGCGCCGCCGCTCTCTGCGGTTGCCTGTTCACCCTTCCCGTCTCCGCGCAGGAAGCCGCGCTGCCCGATGCCCAGCAGGTTCAGCAGAGCCTGAGCGGGCTGGCCGATCGCAAGCTGCCCGCCGCCGAGCAGAGCGCTGCCCAGGACAGCCTGCAGCAGACGCTGAAATTGCTCGACCAGCGCGACCAGTACGTCAAGCAGCTGACCGACCTGCGCCAGCAACTGGCCCAGGCGCCCCAGCAGACCAAGGATGCCCAGCGGCAACTGGCCCGGTTGCGCGCCGAGCCGGTCAAGCCGGCCGACCAGCGCTATGCCGGCGCCACGCCCCAGGCCCTGGAGCAGCGCCTGAGCGAGACCAGCCTGGCACTCAACAGCGTGCAGGACGACCTCAACGCGGCCAACAGCCTGGTGATCAACGCCCAGACCCGCCCCGAGCGTGCCCAGGTGGACATCGCCAACCTGCAGACGCGCCTGCAGCAGATCGCCGACCTGCTCAAGACGGGACGGGAGAATGCCAAGGCCCTCACCGCCGAGCGGCGTGGCCAGTTGCTGGCGGAACAGGCCGCGGCCAATGCGCAGATCCAGCTGCTGCGCCAGGAACTGGCCGGCAACAGCGTCCTGCAGGACCTCGGCGCCGTCCGCCGCGAACTCTTCAGCGAACAGGTCAAGCGCTACGAGCAGGAGACCCTGGACCTGCAGACCCTCATCAGCGGCAAGCGGCGCCAGCAGTCCGAGAAGACCCTGGCCGAGGCCTCGCGCGAATCGGAGAAGACCGCCGGTGACGATGTGCTGTCCCAGGAGACCGGGCTCAACCTGCAGCTGTCCGACTACCTGCTGCGCGCCACCGACAGACTCAACGATCTCAACCGCCGCAACCTCGAGTCCCGCCAACAGCTGGATCAGCTCAAGCAGACCACCGAGAACATGGATCAGCAGATCAGCGTGCTCAAGGGCAGCGTGTTGCTGTCCAAGCTGCTCTACCAGCAGCGCGCGGCGCTGCCTTCGGTCAAGGTCAACAAGGACCTCACCGACGACATCGCCGATCTGCGGCTCTATCAGTTCGAGCTGAATCAGCAGCGGGCGCAGATCGCTAATCCGGAGGCCTACGTCAGCAACCTGCTGGCCCAGCAACCGCCGGAGAAGGTTACGCCGCAGTTGCGCCAGCAGCTGCTTGACCTGCTCAAGACCCGCAGCGAGCTGCAGGAAAGACTCAACACCGAACTCAATTCGCTGCTCAGCGAATCCATCGACCTGCAACTCAATCAGCGCCAGTTGCAGACCACCATCAGCAGCCTGCGCGGCACCCTCGACGAGCAGATGTTCTGGATTCCCAGCAACAAGCCGCTGGACTGGAACTGGGTGAAGAGCGCCCCGCGCAAGCTGACGCAGCAACTGCGCGACGTTCCCTGGGGCTCCAGCCTCCACGAACTCTACGTGGGCCTGGCGGAGCGGCCGCTGCTGCTGCTGCCGCTGGTGCTGGCCTTCGCTACCCTGATCTGGCAGCGGCCACGCATCCATGCGCGGGTCAACCGGCTCAACCAGGATATCGGCCACTACCAGCGCGACAGCCAGCTGCACACGCCCCAGGCCGTGCTGCTCACCATCCTGCTCGGCCTGCCGGCGAGCCTGGTGCTCTGGCTGGGCGGCGTGGCCCTGGAAGGGGACGAGCGCGGCGTCAACGCCGCCATCGGCGCGGCCCTGCTGGAGATCGCCGCCGGCTGGCTGGTGTTCTACACGGTCTATCGCCTGCTGGCCTCCGGCGGCGTGGCCGAGACCCACTTCCGCTGGGCCCGGCCCCAGGCGCAGTCGCTCCGCCGGCTGGTACGCCGGGTGGGGTTGCTGGCCCTGGCGCTGATGGCCGTGGTCGCCATCGCCGAGCGTCAGCTGGCCGGACTGGCCGACGACGTCCTCGGCATCCTCATCGTGCTGGTCGCCTACGCCAGCCTGGCCTGGATGCTGGGCCGCTCGCTGCTCAACGCCACCGCCCGCGAGCGCCTGCCATTCTTCCGCCTGCTGCTCGGCCTGATGATCACCGCCATCCCGGCCGTGCTGTTCTTCGCCGTGCTGTTCGGCTACTACTACACCGCGCTCAAGCTCACCGACCGCCTGGTGGACACCCTCTATGTGCTGATGGCCTGGATCGTCCTCGAAGCCACCCTGGCCCGCGGTCTGAGCGTGGCCGCACGACGCCTCGCCTACCAGCGCGCCATCCAGAAGCGCCAGGCGCAGCAGGAAGACGCCGAGGGCGTCGAGGTGGTGCAGGAGCCGACCCTGGACATGGAACAGGTCAACCAGCAGTCCTCGCGCCTGCTGCGCCTGACCCTGCTGCTGGCCTTCCTCGGCGTGCTCTACCTGGTCTGGGCCGATGTGGTGGCGGTGTTCTCCTACCTGGACAACGTCACCCTCTACCAGTACACCAGCGGTACCGGCGCCGCCGCCACCCAGGTGCCCCTGACGCTGCGGGTGTTCATCAT
>CAUQPA010000144.1:0-8240 GCA_963519325.1 uncultured Pseudomonas sp.
CCGGAAGACGCGGGGCTGTCACAGCCTTCCCCTCCGATCGCCGCTACCCTTAAGACCGCCGTCAGACGACTTTCGTCAGCGCCCGTCATACTTCCCCTGGCCGCGGAACCGCCCGGGCCGGGAAGGGCCTATAGCCTATTCCTTTCCGTGCATTAGTCGAATACACATGAAGCAGCTCTTGTCCCGTACCGCCCTCGTTGTCCTGCTTGGCGTCAGCGCAACTCCTCTCCTCGCCAAGTCCAACTCACCGGTCGGTGTCGACAAGCTGCAACCCGACCGCGACCAGGTCATCGCCAGCCTCAACATCGTCGAGCTGCTCAAGCGCCATCATTACAGCAAGCCGCCGCTCAACGATGCCCAGTCGATCAAGATCTACGACAGCTATCTGAAGATGCTTGATCCCGCGCGGCTGTATTTCAACGCCGCCGACATCCGCGAATTCGATGCCTCGCGCACGCGCTTCGACGACTATCTCAAGCAGGGCAACCTCGAACCGGGCTTCGCCATCTATCGCCGCTATGCCCAGCGTATGACCGAGCGACTCAACTACGGCCTGGGACTGCTCAACGCCGGCATCGGCAAGCTCGACTTCACCGTCGACGAGTCCTTCAACACCAACCGCGAGAAGGCGCCCTGGCCGGCGGACACCGCGGCCCTGGATGACCTCTGGCATCGCAAGCTCAAGGACGAGGTGCTGCGGCTGCGCCTGTCCGGCAAGACCGACCAGCAGATCCAGCAGCAACTGACCAAGAGATACAAGAACCAGCTGGCGCGCCTCAACCAGACCCGCAGTGAAGACGTCTTCCAGACCTACATCAACGCCTTCGCCGAGTCCTACGATCCGCACACCCAGTATCTCTCGCCGGAAAGCGCGGAGAACTTCGACATCAACATGAGCCTGTCGCTCGAAGGCATCGGCGCGGTGTTGCAGAACGACAACGACTATGTGCAGATCCTGCGCCTGGTCCCGGCCGGCCCGGCGGACAAGTCCAAGCAGATCGCCCCGGCGGACAAGATCGTCGGCGTCGCCCAGGGCGACGGCGAGATGGTCGACGTGATCGGCTGGCGCCTGGACGAGGTGGTCAAGCTGATCCGCGGACCCAAGGGCTCCAAGGTGCGGCTGGAAATCATCCCGGCCAGCAACGCGCCGAACGACCAGAAGACCAAGGTGGTCGCCATCACCCGCGAGGCGGTCAAGCTCGAGGAGCAGGCCGCCCAGAAGCACGTCATCGACGTTCCCCACGAGGGCAAGCATTACAAGCTCGGCGTGATCGACGTGCCGGCCTTCTACCTCGACTTCAAGGCCTACCGCGCCGGCGACCCGAACTACAAGAGCACCACGCGTGACGTGAAGAAGCTCATCGGCGAGCTGCAGAAGGAAAAGGTCGACGGCATCGTCATCGACCTGCGCAACAACGGCGGGGGCTCGCTGCAGGAAGCCACCGAGCTGACCGGCCTGTTCATCGACCAGGGTCCCACCGTGCTGGTGCGCAACGGCGACGGCAAGGTCGAGGTGCTGGCCGACGACGAAGGCGGCGCCTTCTACAAGGGTCCGCTGACCGTGCTGGTGAATCGTCTCTCCGCCTCGGCATCGGAAATCTTCGCCGGTGCCATGCAGGACTATCACCGGGCGCTGATCGTGGGCGGCCAGACCTTCGGCAAAGGTACCGTGCAGACCATCCAGCCGCTGAACCATGGCGAACTCAAGCTGACCATCGCCAAGTTCTATCGCGTCTCCGGCCAGAGCACCCAGCACCAGGGCGTGCTGCCGGACATCGACTACCCGGCGGTGGTGGATACCAAGCAGATCGGCGAGAGCGCCCTGCCCGACTCCATGCCTTGGGATACCATCGCCCCGGCGGTGACCGGCCTGACCGATCCCTTCGCGCCCTACCTGGCGGAACTGGTCAAGCGGCATGACGCCCGCGCCCAGAAGGATCCCGACTTCATCTTCGCCCGCGAGCGGCTGAAGCTGGCCCAGGAGCTGGCGGCCGACACCACTGTCAGCCTCGACGAGCAGAAGCGGCGCGCCGAGCAGACCGCGCTGGACAACCGCCAGCTGGCCATGGAAAACCAGCGCCGCCAGGGCAAGGGCGAGGCACCGCTCAAGGAGCTGAAGAAGATCGACGAGGACAATCCGGCGATCGACGATGACAAGACCAAGCCCCAGGACGACGCCTACCTGATGGAATCGGGCCATGTGCTGCTGGACTATCTCGACCTGAGCCAGACGCCGCCCAAGCGTTGACATCAAAGCGTCATCTGTCTGTCGTGAAATGCCCGGGGGCCGCCATGTGCGGCCCCCGGGCATTTTCGTTTTCGGGTTTCTGCAGGCTGACCATGACGCTTAACGACCAGGCTGGAGTGCTGGACCGCATTCTTGCCAACCGCGAGTTGCATTCGCTCTTTCAACCCATCGTTTCGCTGAGCGAAAGACGCATCCTCGGCTACGAGGCGCTGATCCGCGGCGCGTCCAACACCCCCCTGCACTCTCCCCTGCCGCTCTACGCCACCGCCCGCCAGACCGGCCGCCTGTCCGAGCTGGAGATCGCCGCACGTCAGCAGTCCTGCCAGGGCTTTCGGGACCTGGCGCTGGACGGCCTGCTGTTCCTCAACGTCTGTCCAGAGACCCTGCTGGAACCGGCACACCAGTCGGGCCAGACGCTCAAGCTGCTGCAGCGCCTGGGTCTCTCACCTGCCCGGGTGGTGATCGAACTCACCGAGCAGGCACCCATCGATGATTTCGCCCTGCTGGCCACGGCCCTGCACCACTACCGGGCCATGGGCTTTTCCATCGCCCTGGACGATCTCGGCGCGGGCTATTCCAGCCTGAGGCGCTGGTCTGAGTTGCGCCCGGATTTCGTCAAGATCGATCGGCACTTCATCGAATCCATCCATCGCGATGCGGTGAAACGCGAATTCGTCGGCTCCATCCTGAAGATGGCCGAAGCGTCCCGGGCGCAGGTCATCGCCGAAGGCATCGAGACCCACGAAGAACTCTCCACCCTGGCGAGCATGGGGATCGACCTGGTCCAGGGCTATCTGCTGGGCCGCCCCACCGCGACGCCACCGCGGGAGATCCAGACCCTGCTGCCGGCGATGGTCACCCGCAGCGCGGATCTCGCCGAGGAGTCGACCACGGTGGCCAGCCTGCGGGTGGAACAGGTGGCGGTCGGCCAGGACATGCTGATCCTCGATGTCCTGGAGCGCTTCCGCCTGCAGCCCAACCTCAACACCCTGGCGGTGGTGGACGAGGATGATCTTCCGGTGGGCATCGTCCATCACCACGAGCTCAGTTCGGCGCTACTCAAGCCTTTCGCCCACGAGGTGTTCGCTCGCAAGCCCATCGCCCGGCTGATGAGCCAGGACTTCCTGGCCACCGAGTCGAGCCAGTCCCTGCAACAGGTCAGCCGCCTGCTCACCGCGCGTGCCCGCCAACGTATCGAAGAGGATTTCATCATCACCGAGGGTGGGCGCTATGTCGGCGTCGGCCGGGTAATGGATGTCCTGCGCCTGATCACCGAGCAACGCATCCAGCAGGCCAAGCATGCCAACCCCCTCACCCAGCTGCCCGGCAACGTGCCCATCCAGCAATGCCTGACCCGCTTGCTGGACCAGCGCCGCGAGGCAGTGGTGTGCTATGTCGATATCGATGGCTTCAAGCCGTTCAACGACCTCTATGGCTATGCCAAGGGTGACGAGGTGCTGCTCTGCCTGGCCCAGACCCTGTCCGAGCGCCTGGATCCGCAGCAGGATTTCGTTGGCCATATCGGCGGGGACGACTTCCTGGTGGTGCTCGGTTCGACGGACTGGCGGCGCCGGCTGAATGGCCTGATGGCGGCCTTCCAGGAACGGTGCCGGCACTTCTATCGCAGCGAGCACCTGGAAGCCGGATGTTTCCTCGCCTACGACAGGGACGGGCGCCGCCGGGAGTACCCGCTGCTATCGCTCTCCCTCGGCGTGGTGGAGCTGGACCGGGACGCCGGCCAGCGCGTCGACGCCAGCGGCCTGGCCGGACTGGCCTCGGAAGCCAAGCGCAACGCCAAGAAGGTACCCGGCTACAGCCTGCACCTGATGCGCGCCTGAGCCTAGCTTTCCAGGCGATGGTCCGGATAGCGGTGCTCGAACACCCGGGTGACCTCGGCCGCATGCCAGCTGACCGCATCGCTCACCTGCGGTGACCCTTCCAGGGCACCCAGTCGCAGGGCGCAATCGAAGAAGCCTTCGCGGGGGATGCGGGTGCCGCTCTGGCTGACCACCAGCGCACTGCGCAGTGGCCGGCCTTCGCGTCGGTCGAGGGCTGCCAGGTACTCGAGGGCGGTGGTGAGGGTCACCATGGCCGGCTGGGGTAGCCCCAGCCGTTCGATCACCGAGCGGTAGGTCAGCAGGCTACGGCTGCGCCGGGCGCTTTCCAGTTCGTCGAGCAAGGCCAGCCAGTGCTGGCGACTGATGCGTACACTCAAGCCCGATCAATCTCGCAACTGGTCGAGGGCGACACCCGGGGCGGCGCGCTCGTGTTTATCGGGCAGGGCCGCCAGGGCCGCCTGCTGGCTTGCGGTGCGGTTGGCGCGCCAGGCCCGAAAGCCGTCCAGCTCATCGCTGCAGGCCTTGCCGACCCAGGCCAGCACGGCGAGGTCGTCGAACAGACCGAACATGGGCACCCAGTCCGGAATGAGATCTATGGGCAGCAGGAAGTAGACCAGACCGCCGGCGACGGTCAGCAGCGTCTTGCGACTCACTCCGCGGTATTCGCCCCGCCACCAGGCCAGCAGCAGCTGATGGAACAGACTCAGGGTGTCGCGGGCCTCGCCCAGCTTGAGGCCGCGCTTACTGGTCTTGCGCGCGACGCCCAGCAGCAGCGCCGGCAACCGCCCGCGGATCAGCAGGCGCTGGGCCAAGCCAAGGTAGCGATCAAAATTCTTCGGCGGCTTCATGAGTACCTCGCAGGTGGGAAAGACCGGGCGCGGCCCGGTGGGACCGAAGGCTACGCACCCCTGCTTTGATCACGCCGCTAGGCGCGGGTTTCCCACCGCCCAATGTAAAACGCCCTGCAAGGCAGGGCGTCGGCGGACAGGGTCCGTCTTACTTCTTGGCCGGGGCCTTTTCGGCAGCAGCCGGAGCATCGGCGGCTGGTGCCGGCGGGGCATCCTCGGCGTCCGCGGCGGCGGCGTCCTTGATGCCGAGCAGTTCCAGGTCGAACACCAGCACGGAGTTGGCCGGAATCGCCGGGCTTGGGCTCTGGGCGCCATAGGCCAGCTCGGAGGGAATGTAGAGCTTGATCTTCTCGCCGACGTGCATCAGTTGCAGCGCCTCGACCCAGCCCGGGATCACGCCGTTGACCGGCAGGTCGATCGGGGTACCGCGCTTGATGGAGCTGTCGAACACGGTGCCGTCGACCAGCTTGCCCTCGTAGTGCACGGTGACCACGTCGGTGGGCTTGGGCTGCGGGCCATCGGCCTTCTTGACCACTTCGTACTGCAGGCCGGAGGCGGTGGTGATCACGCCAGGCTTCTTGCCGTTCTCTTCGAGGAACTTCTTGCCGGCCTTGGCGTTGTCTTCGCTGACCTTGGTCATCTTCTCTTCGGCACGCTTCTGCAGGGCGGCGAAGGCTTCGGTGAGCTGCTGATCGGTCAGCTTCTGGTCCTTCTTGCCTACCGCGTCCTCGATACCCAGGGCGACGGCCTTGGGATCCAGGTCATCGATACCTTCCTGGGCCAGACTCTTGCCCATGTTCAGGCCGATGCCGTAGGACGCCTTCTGGGCCGGGCTTTCCAGCTCGACCTTGGGCTTGGAGTCGCAGCCGCTCAGAACCAGACCCACCAGGGCCACCGCTGCTGCCAACCGATACTGTTTCATGTTGATTCCTTATCCGTGCGCATTGTGCGCGTTCAAATAACTGATCGAGCTTACAAGGAGACCTGCTCGCTTGCCATCGCCAGGCCTCTAAATGGCTGCAAAGGATAAGATTTCAAGCTTATGTCTGCCTGAACATCGCGTGAACGAGGTGCAGGCACGCCCTGCGACGTCTTGTCCGGGTCGCCTGGCCGGAGGCGACCGGCGCGAGTCCAGGCGCTAGACTAGCGCCTTCCTCAGTGCCTGCCAGAGACTTCCATGTTCGAGCCCAACGACCTCAATCGCTCGCCTCTCGACCTCGCCCGCGAATCACGCAAGGCCGGTGGCTACGGCCTGCTGTACTCGGTATTGCTGGGTATCGGCATCCTGCTCTATCACCACTGGGTGCCGACCGCCTTCCCCGGTGATCTGCTGGTGATGTCCCTGGCGCTGCCCATCATCCTCTTCGCCGGCAGTGCCGTTTACTACCTCGCCATGGTGCGCAAGTGCGAGCGCCTGCAACGCGAGGGCGAGGCGAAGGCCGGCCAGGCCAAGGGCAAGCGCGGCTAGCGGCGCTGAACGTCGCCGCCGGGCCTCGGTCGATTGCAGATGACGACCGGCGCGGGAGGCGCGATGCTGAGCATCACCGATCTACACAAGAGCTACCCGACGCCCCAGGGACCGCTACCGGTCCTGCGTGGCGTGGATCTCAGCCTCGCCCGCGGTGCCAGCCTCGCGCTCATGGGCGAGTCCGGCAGTGGCAAGAGCACCCTGCTGCACCTGGTGGCCGGCCTCGACCGCCCCGATCGGGGGCGCATCGTGGCCGCCAATCGCGAGCTGTCCAGCCTCGACGAACGCGGCCTGGCGGCCTGGCGCCGCGCGGGCATCGGGCTGATCTTCCAGCAATTCAACCTCATCGCCAGTCTCAGCGTGGCGGACAACCTCGCCTTCCAGGCGCGCCTGGCCAATCGCCACGATCCCGCCTGGGAGCGTGAATTGGCGGCACGCCTGGGCCTGGCCGCCCTGCTCGACCGCTATCCGGAACAGCTTTCCGGCGGCCAGCAGCAGCGCGTGGCCCTGGGCCGGGCCCTCGCCTCGCGTCCCCCCCTTCTGCTCGCGGACGAACCGACCGGCAATCTCGATGAAAGCAGTGGCGACCAGGCCCTGGCGCTGCTGCTGGAGCTGGTCGCCGAGACCAGCAGCAGCCTGCTGATGGTGACCCATAGCGCGCGGATCGCCAGCCAGCTCGACCGCACGCTGCACCTGGAACGAGGACGCCTCGGGGGCGCTGCCGTGGCCTCCGCATGAGACTGCTCTACTGGAGCCTGCACGGCCTCACCAGCCACTGGCGGCGACATCCGCTGCAACTCGCCGGGCTGGTGGCGGGACTCTGGCTGGCCACCACCCTGCTGATCGGCGTGCTGGCGCTCAATGCCCAGGCCCGCCAGAGCTACGCCCAGGCCAGCGCCCTGTTCGGCGCCGACCAATCCAGTCTGGAAGCGCGGGACGGCCAACGCTTCGCCCAGCGGCTGTTCGTCGACCTGCGGCGCCAGGGGTGGCCAGTGTCGCCGGTCCTGCAGGGGCGCCTGGCGCTGGCCGGGCGGGAGCATCCGGTGCCGCTGCTCGGTATCGAGCCGGTCAGCCTGCCCAATGACCGTGGCATCGCCGCCAGTGCCTCGCCCGAGGCGTTGTTCGACTTTCTCAGCCCTGCCGGGGCGACCTGGGTCGCCCCGGAAACGCTGCGTGAATGGCAGCTGCAGGCCGGTGCGGTGTTGCAGCGGGCCGATGGCCTGCCGCTGCCGCCGCTGCAGCCCCGCACGGGGCTGGCGCCCGGCACTTTGGTAGTGGACATCGGCCAGGCCCAGCGTTTGCTGGAGGCGCCGGAGCAGCTCTCCCGGCTGATCCTGCCAAAGACCTTCCAGCGCGCGCTGCCCGCCCTGGACGGGGTCAGCCTGCTACGGGTGGAGAACGACCAAGGCGCCGAACTGGACCGCCTGACCGCGAGCTTCCACCTCAATCTCCTGGCGCTCGGCCTGCTGGCCTTCGCCGTGGGCCTGTTCATCGTCCACGCCGCCACCGGGCTGGCCCTGGAACAACGTCGCCCCCTGCTGCGCACCCTGCGTGCCTGTGGTCTCTCCGCCCGGACCCTGGTCCTGGCGCTGACCCTGGAGTTGGCCGTCATCGCCCTGGTGGCAGGCGCCCTGGGCGTGGCGAGCGGCTATACCCTTGCCGCCCTGCTGCTGCCCGACGTCGCGGCCAGCCTGCGCGGCCTCTATGGCGCCGAGGTGGCGGGGACCCTGACCCTGAGCCCCGCCTGGTGGCTGGCCGGTCTCGGCCTGAGCCTGGGCGGCGCCCTGCTGGCCGGGGCCGACGGCCTGTGGCGAGCGGCGCGGCTGCCCCTGCTGGCC
>CAUQPA010000145.1:0-8217 GCA_963519325.1 uncultured Pseudomonas sp.
CCATAGCCCTGCCCAGCGGACTGGGTGGTGCCATAACTACCATCCTGGACGGGAACCTGAGCCCCGGCGACAACCGGTACACCGAGGGTCAGGGCGATCAAGAATTGCAGGCGCTTAGACATCGATTATTACTTCTTCAGCTCGACGCGACGGTTCTGAGCCCAGGAAGCTTCGTCGTGACCGACGGCGACCGGACGCTCTTTGCCGTAGGAAACCAGTTCCAGCTGAGCCGGGGAAACGCCCTGCAGCACCAGGTAGCGCTGAACGGCCTTGGCACGACGCTCGCCCAGAGCCAGGTTGTACTCGCGGGTGCCGCGTTCGTCGGTGTTGCCTTCCAGGACGACGCGCTGGCCGCTGGCCTTCAGGTCACGAGCGTGAACGTCCAGAGCGCGCATGGCTTCCGGCTTCAGGTCGGAGCTGTCGTACTCGAAGTAGAAGGTGGTGATGGCGCGCAGAGCGGCTTCGTCGCCCATGCTGCCGTCGACGGCACCGGAGTTGGCACCGTAGCCAGCGTTCGGATCGACAGCACCGGCGCCAGCACCAGCACCAGCGCCTTCACCGGAGGCGTCGCCGCCCTTGGAGGAACAGCCCACGGCCACGGCCATGGCCAGAGCCAGCGCGGCGAACTTGCCGAGTTTCAGCATTTCCATCATGTAACTCCTAAAAGAACCGCAATGTTGGTGTATCTAAGGACTTTTCTAATTAGCCGTCAGTTCAGGTAAGGAGACCAGGAAGGCTCGCGCACATCGCCCTGGGCGGTGGGAATAGGAATCCGGACGCGACCATTGATGGAGACAAGCATCAGTACGCCTCGGTCCTGCTGGCGGGTGGCGTAGATTAGCATGGTGCCATTGGGCGCAACAGTGGGCGAGTCGTTCAGGCTGGTGTTGGAAAGTACCCGTACAGAGCCGCGCTGGAGGTCTTGCGCCGCGATCTGGAAGTTGGTGAAACCTTCCTGGCGATGCACCATGACGAGGGTCTTTTCATCCGCCGAAAGTTTCGGATTGGCGTTGTAGTTACCGACGAAAGTCACGCGCTCAGCACCACCGCCACTGACGCTGGTCTTGTAGATCTGCGGCTTGCCGGAACGGTCGGAGGTGAAGTAGATGGTCTGGCCATCCTTGCCCCAGAAGGGCTCGGTATCGATGGCCGAGTCATTCGTCACTCGACGAATGGCACGGGAGCCCAGATCCATCACATAGATCTCGGGATTGCCGTCCTTGGACAGCACGAACGCCAGGCGATTGCCGTCGGGCGAGAACGCCGGGGCGCCATTCAGGCCTTCGAAGTTGGTCAGCTGCTCGCGGCGGCCGGTGTCGATGTACTGCATGAAGATGCGCGGACGCTGCTGCTCGAAGGAGACATAGGCGATCCGCTTGCCGTCCGGGGCGAAGCGCGGCGACAGGATCGGCTCGCGGGACTGCAGCAGGGTGACCGCACGGGCGCCATCGTAGTCGGCACGCTGCAGGGTGTAGCGGGTATTGGTCGCGGAGAAGCGCTCGGCGGTCACATAGAGGATGCGCGTCGAGAAGGCACCCTTCACCCCGGTGAGCTTTTCATAGGCCTGGTCGGAGATGAAGTGCGCCATGTCGCGCAGCTGATCGGTGCTGCCGCCGACGTTGCCGGTCAGCACCTGCTGCTCGGTGGAAACGTTGAACAGGGCGTAGCTGATCTGCAGCCGGCCACCATTGGGCACGACGTTGCCGACCAGTACGTAGTTGGCGCCCAGCGCCTTCCAGTCGCGGAAGATGACTTCGCTGGCCTGGCTCGGCTGGCTGAGCATGTTCTGCCGCGGAATCGGCGAGAACACCCCGGAGTTGCGCATGTCGTCACTGACGATATTGGCCAGGTCTTCCGGCAGCGGCTGACCACCCTGCCAGCCGAAGGGCACGACGGCGATCGGAATGGCGCGATCACTACCGCTGGAGATCACCAGCGGATCGGCCGCCTGGGCGGAGCCCACCACCAGGACCAGGCCCAGCAGGATGTAACGGATCAGGGTGTTCACAGACTCAGGTCCTCCGGTTTGAAGATCATGCGGCGCTGACGGTACAGCTGATCGAAGCTCTTGCGATCCAGCTGCTGCAGCTCACGGATACGACCGACGTTACGCACGGCCGACACCGCTGAATTATCGAATTCCTTGTTGCCACTGGAACGGGTCACCGTAGCGCTGGTGATGGTGCCATCCGGCAGCATGTTGATCTGCACCTCGACACTCATACCGTTGCGTGCCGATTGCGGACGGGTCCATTGCTCGCTGACCAGACGCACGATCAGGTCGTCGAAACTCGAGGCCACCTCGTCGCCCTGCTCATCGGCCAGCGCCTGCTGCCGCTGGGTATCGTCGGACAACAGCTCGGCCAGGGCCTGCGCCTTCTTGTCTTCCGCCGCCTTGCGGGCGGCCGCCTGGGCGGCTTTCTTCTTGGCGTCGTCAGCGGCCTTCTTCTTCGCCGCTTCCGCCGCTGCCTCTTTCTTGGCAGCCTCGGCAGCAGCCTTCTGCTTGGCTTCTTCCGCGGACTTCTGCTTGGCCGCCTCTGCCGTGGCTTTCTTCGCCGCTTCGTCAGCCGCCTTCTGCTTGGCCGCTTCGTCGGCTTTCTTCTTGGCGATGTCCGCCTGTTTCTTCTGCTCGGCGGCCTGCTTGGCTTCCGCGGTCGCCTTGGCGGCCTCCGCCTGTTTCTCGGCTTCAGCCTTGGCTTCGGCGGCTTTCGCCGCCGCTTCCGCTTGCTGCGCCTTTCGAGCGTCGTCGGCTTTCTTTTGTTCCGCGGCCTGCTGCTGGGCTTCCTTCTGTTGCTGAGCCGCCTTGGCCGCCGCCGCTTCACGCTGGGCTTCCTGTTGCTGGCGGCGTTGCTCCAGCTGTTCCTGCTCGTACTGTTTGGCCGCGGTCTTCTTCGCCTCCCCGGCCAGCTTCTGCTCGGTCTGGACCTGCGCCGAGCTCTTGGATTTGAGCTGGACCAGGGTCGCCTGGACCACCGGGCGGGACTGGGGCAGCTCAGGGGTGAAGGCGAAGCTGACGAACAGCAGGCCGAAGATCAGCACATGCAGGGCGACTGCCCAGATGACCGGCCAGAAATAACTTTCGGACGACGAACGCTCGCGGTGTCGCATCAAGGTGCCTCGGTAATCAACCCGACGTTGGGCACGCCGGCCTGCTGCAAGGCCCCCATGGCGCCGGCGACGACTCCATAGTTGGCGGCCTTGTCACCGCGGATGAACACCTGGGTGTCGGCACGCTGGCGCATGATGGCGCCGACCTGCTGACTCAGTTGTGGCAAGGACACCGCGGTCTCGGACTTGGCCTTCTGGTCGGTATCCACTTCGGAACCGACGTTCCAGTAGTAGGTACCGTCGGCCTTCACCGACACGGTGAGGATCTGCTTGTCGTTGTCCTGCGGCAGGGCCTGGCTATCGACCTTGGGCAGGTCGACCTTGACGCCCTGGTTGAGCATGGGCGCCGTCACCATGAAGATGACGAGGAGCACCAACATCACGTCGATGTAGGGCACCACGTTCATCTCGGCGACGGGCTTGCGTTTCTGGCGGCGAGGGACCATGGGATACCTCTTTATTCGTCGCTGGTGTGGACTTTGCGGTGCAGGATGGCCTGGAATTCGTCCGCAAAGGTGTAGTAGCGGTTGATCAGCATTTCCGAGCGGGCGGCGAAGCGGTTATAAGCCACGACGGCGGGAATGGCGGCGAACAGACCGATGGCGGTGGCGATCAGGGCTTCGGCGATGCCGGGCGCCACGGTGGCCAGGGTCGCCTGCTGGGCGGTGGACAGCCCGCGGAAGGAGTTCATGATGCCCCAGACGGTACCGAACAGACCCACGTAGGGGCTGGTGGAACCGACGGTGGCCAGGAACGGCAGGGCCTGCTCGAGCTTTTCTTCCTCACGGGAGATGGCCACGCGCATGGCCCGGGCGACGCCCTCCATGACCGCATCGGGATCGACCCCAGGCTGCTGGCGCAGACGGGAGAACTCCTTGAAACCGGCACGGAAGATCTGCTCCACGCCGGAATCCGGGTCGGGATTGCTACCGGCCTGGCGATACAGCTTGGACAGGTCGATGCCCGACCAGAACTTTTCCTCGAAGGCATCCAGGGAACGCTTGGCGGCGCGCATGGCATTGCCACGCTGGATGATCATGATCCAGGACGTGACGGAGGCTGCGACCAGGATGAGCATCACCAGTTGCACCACCAGACTGGCGTTGGCGATGAGGCTCCACATGGACGTATGGTCGACGTTGGGTTGCACGCTTAATCTCCTGATTGAATAGAAGCCGGATTTCCGGCAAGAACCGTTCGCATGGTTTCGGGCATCGCCCTGGGCCTGAAGCTATCGGCACGCACACAGGCGACCGTCACCCACCCTTCGCAGAGCAGGACATCATCCTTCGCGCGTCGAACCTCCTGGTGAAACCTGAGGCTGGCGCGCTTCGCTTCGACCACCTCGGCACCGATCAGCAGTTCGTCATCCAGGCGCGCGGGCGCATGGTAGCGCGCTTCGCTGCTGTGGACGACGAAGAGCAGATTGTCCCGAGCGAGTTCGGACTGGGCATAGCCCAGCCCGCGCAATCGCTCGGTGCGGGCGCGCTCCATGAACTTGAGGTAATTGACGTAATAGACGATGCCGCCGGCATCGGTATCTTCGTAGTAGACACGACACCTGAGGACGGGCGGCGACGGGCTCCGCGGTTGCGCGTGCATACTCTAGAACCTAGCCTCGCCGTTGCCAATCAGAAATATTCGCAACTGCATTCAGTTACCATTGACCTCGAACAGATCGGGCGTACCGCCCTGGGCCAGACGCGCGGGCAGGTTGAGCCCGAAGTGCAGATAGGCATGCCGGGTGACCACCCGTCCACGCGGCGTGCGCATGATATAGCCTTGCTGGATCAGATAGGGTTCCAGCACGTCCTCGATGGTGTGACGCTCTTCGCTGATGGCGGCGGCAAGGCTGTCCACCCCGACCGGGCCGCCGTCGAACTTGTCGATCATGGTCAGCAGCAGGCGCCGATCCTGGTGGTCGAAGCCCTGGGCATCGACGTCCAGCAGGTCCAGGGCGCGACTGGCGATGTCGTGACTGATATGGCCCTTCCCGCGCACCTCGGCGAAGTCGCGCACCCGGCGCAGCAGGCGGTTGGCGATCCGCGGCGTGCCCCGCGCCCGACGGGCGATCTCCAGGGCGCCTTCGGCTTCGATGGCGAGACCGAGGATGCCGGCCGAACGGGTGACGATGGTGGCGAGATCCGCCGTGCCGTAGAACTCCAGGCGCTGGACGATCCCGAAGCGGTCACGCAGCGGATTGGTCAGCATGCCGGCGCGGGTGGTGGCGCCCACCAGGGTGAAGGGCGGCAGATCCAGCTTGATGGAGCGCGCCGCCGGGCCTTCGCCGATCATGATGTCGAGCTGGTAGTCCTCCATCGCCGGATAGAGCACCTCCTCGACGATGGGCGAGAGCCGATGGATCTCGTCGATGAAGAGCACATCGCCCGCTTCCAGGTTGGTCAGCAGCGCGGCGAGATCGCCCGGCCGTTCCAGCACGGGGCCGGAGGTGCTCTTCAGGGACACCCCCATTTCCTGGGCGATGATATTGGCCAGGGTGGTCTTGCCCAGACCGGGCGGGCCGAAGATCAGGGTATGGTCGAGGGCCTCTCCCCTGCCCTTGGCGGCTTGGATGAACAGCCCCATCTGGTCGCGCACCACCGGCTGGCCGATGTAGTCCGCCAGGCGCACCGGGCGGATGGCGCGGTCCTGGAATTCCTCGCGGTCGCGGCCACCGGCCGAGATGAGACGATCGGTTTCTATCATGGGGTCAGACCATGCCCTTCAGGGCGCGACGGATGAGTTCCTCGCTGGAAAGGTCTTCCCCTTCCACGGCGGCGACGGCGCGACTGGCCTCCTGGGGCTTGAAGCCCAGGGCCACCAGGGCGCTGACGGCGTCGGCTTCGGCGCTGACGGCAGCGGGCGCCTGGTTCGGCAATACCAGGGGGGCGATGGCGGGCAGGTTTTCCCAGGCCTTGAATCTGTCCTTGAGCTCGACCAGCAGGCGCTCGGCGGTCTTCTTGCCGACCCCGGGTACCTTGACCAGGACAGAGGTGTCCTGGGCTTGCACACAGCGAACCAATTCATCCACCTCGAGACTGGACATCAACGCCAGGGCCAGCTTGGGGCCGACACCGTTGAGCCGGATCAGCTCGCGAAACAGCTCACGCTCGCGTTTTTCCCCGAACCCGTACAGCAGGTGCGCATCTTCCCGTACCACGAGGTGGGTATGCAATGTGACGACCTCGCCCTGGGCGGGCAGCCGATAAAGGGTCGTCATGGGCACTTCGACCTCGTAGCCGACTCCACCCACGTCGAGCAGGAGATGGGGCGGCTGTTTTTCCGCCAGGGTGCCACGTAGACGACCGATCACAGGGATACCTTCCTAAACCTTGGAGCGAGATGTTTGAGCGGAGCAGACTAGAGACGCAGGCGACCACCGCGCCGCCGGGTCGCCAGCAGGCCATGGGGCACCAGGCTCTGCCGGGTGTGGGCATGGCAAAGGGCGATGGCCAGGGCATCGGAGGCGTCGATCTGCGGCTTCTCGGTCAGCCGGAGCAGGTGCATGACCATCAGCATCACCTGCTGCTTGTCCGCCCCGCCGTTGCCGACCACCGCCTGCTTGACCTGGCTGGCGGTGTATTCGCAGATCTCCAGTCCACCCTCGGCACCGGCGACGATGGCCGCGCCGCGGGCCTGGCCCAGCTTGAGCGCCGAGTCGGCGTTGCGCGCCATGAACACCTGCTCGATGCCCATGGTCACCGGCCCGTACTGGGCGATGACGTCGCGCACGCCGCGATAGACGATCTGCAGCCGTTCCGGCAAGGGACCGTTACCGGTGCGGATGCAACCGGAGGCGACGTATTCGCAGCCACGCCCGGTGTCGCGCACCACGCCGAAGCCGGTCAGCCGGGAACCGGGGTCGATCCCCAGGACCAGTGTACCGGCGGCATCCGGCGGCAGGCGCTCGTAGAGGGACATCAGCCCAGCTGCGCCATGACGTCGTCGGGGATGTCGGCGTTGGAATAGACGTTCTGCACGTCGTCCAGGTCTTCGAGCATGTCGATCAGCTTGAGCACCTTCTGCGCCGTTTCCAGATCCAGGGTCGCGGAGGTCGAGGGGATCATGGTCACCTCGGCCTCGTCGGCCTTGTAGCCAGCGGCGGTCAGGGCTTCGTTGACGGCGATGAAGTCGGCGAAGCTGGTGAAGACGTCGATGGAGCCATCGTCGTTGGCCACCACGTCGTCGGCACCGGCTTCCAGGGCCGCTTCCATCAGGGCGTCCTCATCCAGGCCGGGCGCGTAGCTGATCTGGCCCTTGCGCTCGAACAGGTAGGCGACGGAGCCGTCGGTGCCCAGGTTGCCACCGCACTTGTTGAAGGCGTGGCGGACTTCGGCCGCGGTGCGGTTGCGGTTGTCGGTCATGGCCTCGACGATGATGGCGACGCCGCTCGGGGCATAGCCTTCGTAGGTCAGTTCCTCGACGTTCTCGCCTTCGCCGGCGCCCACGCCACGGGCGATGGCCCGGTCGATGGTGTCGCGGGTCATGTTGGCGGTGAGCGCCTTGTCCACCGCCAGGCGCAGGCGGGGGTTGTCCGCCGGCACGCCGCCACCCTGGCGCGCGGCCACGGTCAGTTCACGGATGATCTTGGTGAAGATCTTGCCTTTCTTGGCGTCCTGGCGCTCTTTGCGGTGCTTGATGTTGGCCCATTTGGAATGACCGGCCATGAGCTACTCCACTGTCTTGACGAAGACTGCGCCCGACGACGAGGGCCGCGGCGCAGTGAAACGAAGGAAACGGAAGGCACCCACCCGGGCCGCCCTCCTCCGGTAAGGCTTATTCCGCCTTGGGCTGCTCGCGCAGGCGGATGTGCAGCTCGCGCAGGGCCTTGGCGTCGACCGCGCCGGGCGCCTGGGTCATGACGTCGGCGGCGCTCTGGGTCTTCGGGAAGGCGATGACTTCGCGAATGGACGAGGCACCGGTCATCAGCATGACCAGGCGATCCAGGCCGAAGGCCAGGCCACCATGGGGCGGGGCGCCGAACTTGAGGGCGTCCAGCAGGAAGCCGAACTTCTCTTCCTGCTCCGCTTCGCTGATCCCCAGCACCTCGAAGACGGCCTGCTGCATCTTCTTGTCGTGGATACGGATGGAACCGCCGCCCAGCTCGGT
>CAUQPA010000146.1:0-8200 GCA_963519325.1 uncultured Pseudomonas sp.
CCTGCCGGGCAGCTACGAAGAACTGCCGCCGAACCTGCTGGACGAACTCAAGCGCGACCGCCGCTGGTGCCATGGCAACCTGATGAACTTCCGCCTGTTCCTGGTCAAGGGCATGCACCCGGTACACCGCGCGGTGTTCCTCACCGGGGTGATGTCCTACCTGTCGGCGCCGCTATGGTTCCTCTTCCTGGTGCTGTCCACGGCGCTGCTGGCGATCCACAAGCTGCTGGAGCCCCAGTACTTCTTCCAGCCGCGGCAGCTGTTCCCGGTCTGGCCGCAGTGGCATCCGGAGCAGGCCATTGCGCTGTTCTCCACCACCCTGGTGCTGCTGTTCCTGCCCAAGCTGCTCAGCGTGGTGCTGATCATCGCCAAGGGCGCCAAGGAATTCGGTGGCGGCCTGCGGCTGTTCCTGTCCATGCTGCTGGAAATGCTCTTCTCGGTGCTGCTGGCACCGGTACGGATGCTGTTCCACACGGTGTTCGTGACCGCCGCCTTCCTCGGCTGGTCGGTGCAGTGGAATTCGCCCCAGCGGGACGATGACGACACCCCCTGGAGCGAGGCCTTCCGCCGCCACGGCTCGCAGATGCTGCTCGGCCTGATCTGGACCGCCGGCGTGGCCTGGCTGGATCCGCGCTTCCTCTGGTGGCTTTCGCCCATCGTGGTGTCGCTGATCCTGTCGGCACCGGTCTCGGTGATTTCCAGCCGGACCAACCTGGGCCTGGGCAGTCGCCGGCACCACCTGTTCCTGATACCGGAAGAGTACGCCCCGCCGCGCGAGCTGGTGGCCACCGACGAGTACCTGCACCTGAACAACCGCAACGCCCTGACCAAGGGCTTCCTGCGTGCCACCGTCGATCCGGTGCTCAATGCCCTGGCCATCGGCATGGCCCGTGGGCGCCATGGCAAGGTGGTGGAGCCGGCACGCCGGCTGCGCGAAGAGCGGGTGGCCCGGGTCCTGGCCGCCGGTCCGGAGAAGACCAAGGGCGACGACCAGTGGCGTCTGCTCAGCGACCCGGATGGCATGGCGCAATTGCACCTGCAGGTCTGGAAAGCCGAGGAGCATCGCAACTGGCGAGAAGCCTATGCGACCCTGAGACCCCGCTCCCACAGCGATTCGGCGACGGATGCAGTGGGTAATCCGGCCGGTCTGAGTCCGAGGCCCGCCTCCTGAGGAGGCGTTCCGCCCAAGAAAAAGCCCCGCTGTCGTGAGACACCGGGGCTTTTTCTTGGGCAACGGTCAGAAGAGGCGGGCGAGCAGGGCCGGGACGGCGTTCTCCACCCTGAGGATGCGCTCGCCGAGCTGGACGGGCTGCAGGCCAGCCTCCTGCAGCTTTTCGACCTCGTAGGGGATCCAGCCACCTTCCGGACCGATCGCCAGGGTCACCCGCTCGCTCAGGGCGCGTGGGCAGGCCGGATAGTCACCCGGATGCCCGACCAGGCCGCGAGAGCTGGCCGCGAGGCCCGGCAGGCGATCCTCGACGAAGGGCTTGAAGCGCTTTTCGATCAGCACCTCCGGCAGCACCGTGTCCCGTGCCTGTTCCAGACCCAGGCGCAACTGCTCCTCGAGGGCAGCGGGTTCGAGAAAGGGCGTCTGCCAGAAACTCTTTTCCACCCGGAAGCTGTTGAGCAGCACCAGGCGCTCGACACCCATGGCCGAGACCGTCTGCAGCACGCGGCGCAGCATCTTGGGGCGCGGCAGGGCGAGCAGTAGGGTGAGCGGCAGCTTGGCGGGTGGCGGCTGGTCGAGGGTGACGTGCAGGCAGGCCTGGGCGGCATCGAGGGACTCGAGTCGGCCCTGGCCCATCAGGCCGCCGAGGAGGCCCACGCGCAGCTGATCGCCGGCCTGGGCCTGGTGGACGTCGCGCAGATGGGCAAGGCGCCGCTGGTCACGCAGCACGACCTGGTCGGCGGCCGTGAAGTCGGCCGCCTCGAGCAGGATCAGGTTCACGGGCGTTCGGCGGGCGGTTGCGCGTCGGCGCTGCTTTCGTCGGCGTCTATGGGTCTTTCGCGCTTTTGCACGAAGCGGCCGAACAGCAGGCCGATCTCGAACAGCAGCCACATGGGCACGGCCAGCATGGTCTGGGAGAAGACGTCCGGAGGCGTCAGCAGCATGCCGACCACGAAGCAGCCGATGATGACGTAGGGGCGGATCTTCTTCAGGTAGGCGACGTCGACCACGCCGATCCAGATCAGCAGGACAGTGGCCACCGGTATCTCGAAGGCCGCGCCGAAGGCGAAGAACAGCGTCAGGATGAAATCTAGATAGGCATTCAGGTCCGGCATCATCATGGCGCCTTCCGGCGTGATGCTGCTGAAGAAGTGGAAGATGATCGGGAATACCAGGAAGTAGGCGAAGGCCATCCCGGCGTAGAACAGCACGATGCTGGAAATCAGCAGCGGGATGGCCACCTTCTTCTCGTGCCGATAGAGGCCGGGCGCGACGAAGCTCCAGACCTGGTGCAGGATCACCGGCATGGCGATGAACAGCGAGACCACCAGGGTCAGCTTGAAGGGCGCGAGGAACGGCGAGGTGACGTCCGTGGAGATCATGGTCGCGCCTTCGGGCAGCACGCGCCGGATCGGCTCGGAGGCGAAGGCATAGATCTTCTGGGCGAAATAGAACAACCCGAGAAAGATCACGAAGGTGGCCAGCACGCATCTGAGGATGCGGGTGCGGAGTTCGGTCAGGTGCGAGACCAGGGGCATTTCCTGGTCGTCGTGGTCGGAGGGCTTGTCGCTCATGGTGCTCTTGGCGGCGTCTGGGGCGGATCCTGCGGGCGTTCGGCAACCACGTCCTGGGGCATGGGCGGGGCAGCGGCGGCGGGGGGCGTCTGGGCTTCCGGCGTGGAGGCACCGGGCTTGGGCCGGTTGTCGCGCTGCTCCATGGAGAGGATATGCTCGTTGCGCAGTTGCTGGCGAATCTCGTCAGCCCCTATCTCCCGCTCGACTTCCTGGCGGATGCTGTTGAAGCTGCGCCTCAGGCGACCGATCCACAGGCCCGCGGTGCGCGCTGCGCCGGGCAGGCGCTCCGGACCCAGTACCAGCAGGGCGACGAACCCCACCAGCATCATCTCGGGGAAGCTGATTCCGAACATGGGGGCGCCTTAGTCCTTGCGTACCACCGGCTCTTCGACCTTGCGGTGCTCGGCGTCGAAGGTCTGCGGACGATTCAGGGGAGCGTTCGGGTTGGCCGTGGTGGTGGACGGCTGCTCGGCCTTGTCGTCCTCGTCGGTGTGCATGGCCTTGCGGAAGCCCTTGATGGCCTCGCCCACGTCGGAGCCGAGGTGCTTCAGCCGTTTGGTGCCGAAGACGATCACCACGACGAGCAGGATGACGATCCAGTGTTTCCAGTCGAAGATACCCATGGTCTTTCCTCGTTGCGAAGCTTGGGGTCAGGATTGAGTACGGGCGGCCTTTTCGGCGTGCCCGGAGAGACCGAAACGGCGATCCAGTTCGTCCAGCACGGCCTGCGGATGCTGGCCGAGGGCCGAGAGCATGATCAGGCTGTGGAACCAGAGGTCGGCGGTCTCGTAGATGACATCGTCGTATTGCTGGCTGATGGCGGCATCCTTGGCGGCGAGAATGGTCTCGACGCTTTCCTCGCCGACCTTTTCCAGGATCTTGTTCAGGCCCTTGTGATAGAGGCTGGCCACGTAGGAGGAGTCCGGAGCGGCCTGCTTGCGTTCTTCCAGCACCTGCGCCAGGCGCGCGAGGGTGTCAGTCATGGCCGTGGCCTCCGGCGTAGATGGCGCTGGGGTCCTTGCGTACCGGGTCGACGATCTCCCACTGGCCGTCGCGCAGCACGCGATAGAAGCAGCTTTCCCGGCCCGTGTGGCAGGCGATGCCGCCGAGTTGCTCCACCTGCAGCACCACCACATCGGCGTCGCAGTCGAGGCGCAGTTCGAGCACCCGCTGCACGTGGCCGGATTCCTCGCCCTTGCGCCACAGCCGGTTGCGCGAACGCGACCAGTACACCGCGCGGCCTTCGGCGGCGGTCAGGGCCAGGGATTCGCGGTTCATCCAGGCCATCATCAGGATACGCCCGGTGGTGGGGTCCTGGGCGATGGCCGGTACCAGGCCATCGCTGTTCCAGTGGATCTCGTCTAGCCAGTTGCTCATGGGTCTGTTCGATACTACGAATTAGGGTACTGGGCTCTGTCTGAAAGATGCCTGCGCTTGGTCATGCGGCGACTGTCAGACAGGCCCTAGCCTCGCACAAGACGCGGTCCGAATACAGCGGCAAGGCACCAGTGGCTGAGGGCGTGTATTTCGCCCGATAAAAATGACAGGGTGGTTACAGCTTAAGGAGTTCAGCGCCGGATCACCAGAACCAGGCCGCCGACCAGCATGGCCCAGGCCGGCCAGGCATGGGGTTGGGGCTCCAGGCCGAGCTGGGCCGCGCCGACCAGCAGGACGGCGCCGACCACCCGGACGATCCAGTCGTCGTTGCGACCGCCCCAGGGGTTGGGCGGATCCTTGCGGTGCGGCTGGGTGATGCGCTCGAGGGTATCGCGGGCCATCTGCGCCAGGTGCGGGATCTGTTCCAGTTGCTGCTGGATGTTGCGGGCGATCTGCGGCGGGCTGAGCCGCTTGCGCATCCACTTCTCCAGATAGGGCTTGGCGGTGGACCAGAGGTCCAGGTCCGGATAGAGCTGACGACCCAGGCCTTCGATGTTGAGCAGAGTCTTCTGCAGCAGCACCAGCTGCGGCTGGATCTCCATGTTGAAGCGGCGCGCCACCTGGAACAGGCGCAGCAGCAACTGGCCGAAGGAGATGTCCTTGAGCGGCTTCTCGAAGATGGGTTCGCAGACGGTGCGGATCGCCGCTTCCAGCTCGTTGACCTGGGTGTTGGCCGGGACCCAGCCGGAGTCTATGTGCAGCTGGGCGACCTTGCGGTAGTCGCGCTGGAAGAAGGCCCAGAGGTTGCGCGCCAGGTAGTCCTGGTCCTCGGGGGTCAGGCTGCCGATGATGCCGCAGTCCACCGCGATGTAGAGCGGGTCCCAGGGTTTGGCCGTGCTGACGAAGATGTTGCCCGGGTGCATGTCGGCGTGGAAGAAGCTGTCGCGGAACACCTGGGTGAAGAAGATCTCCACGCCGCGTTCGGCCAGCAGCTTGAAGTCGGTGCCCTGGTCGCGCAGGGCGGCCAGATCGGTAACGGGGATGCCGTAGATGCGCTCCATCACCAGCACCCGCTCGCGGCACCAGTCCCAGTACACCTGGGGCACGTAGAGGCGTTCGGAACCCTCGAAGTTGCGTCTCAGCTGGCTGGAGTTGGCGGCCTCGCGCAGGAGGTCGAGTTCGTCGTAGATGGTCTTCTCGTAGTCGCTGACCACGTCCATCGGGTGCAGCCGGCGGGCTTCCGCGGAGAGCCGTTCGGCCATGCGCGCCAGCAGGAACAGCCAGGCGATGTCCTGGCTGATGATGCCCTTGAGGCCAGGCCGCACCACCTTGACCACCACTTCCTCGCCAGTACGCAACTGGGCCGCGTGGACCTGGGCCACCGAGGCCGAGGCCAGCGGCTGGTGGTCGAAGCGGGCGAAGGCCTGCTTGATCGGCACGCCGAGCTGGGCCTCGATGAGCGCCACGGCCTTTTCCGGCGGGAAGGGCGGGACCTTGTCCTGCAGGAACATCAGCTCGTCGGCGATATCCTCGGGCATGAGGTCGCGGCGGGTGGAGAGGATCTGGCCGAACTTGACGAACACCGGCCCCAGTCCTTCCAGGGCCAGGCGCAGGCGGGCGCCGCGCGGCAGCGTCTTGCTCGGCCGCGGCAGCCAGCGCCAGGGCAACACGTAGCGGGTGGCGCGCAGGTACCAGGGCAGCGGCAGGGCATAGACGATGTCGTCCAGCCGATAGCGGATGACGACGAAGAAGATCCGCAACAGGCGGTTGAGGGCAGCGAACAGCTTCATTCGTCGGGGTTATCCCTGGCGTTGCGGGCGGTTTCCAGGCGGGCGAGCCGGGCGTCGAGACGATCCACGTCCAGCCGCAGGGCATCGATCTCGGCGAAGCGAGCCTCGCCTTCCAGGCGACCGACCAGGTGGCGACTTTCCTCGTTCAGCCAGTTGGACAGCGTCAGCTGCACGCTGTCGCGGCTCTGTGCACCCAGCGCCTGGCCACGCCGGGCCAGGTCACCCAGCAGCGCTGCCGGCAGCGGGCCGAGCCAGCGGCTGACCTCGTGCTGCCAGTCCAGCTCCAGCTTCTGCAGGATGTCGGCGAGTTCGATCAGCAGGGTGCTGTCGCCTTCCAGGCGGACATCCGGCTGGTGCAGTACGCGCTGCTTGTCGCGGGCCAGGGCCAGCTCGGCCAGGCGCGTCGCCGGGGCGCTCAGGGTGCAGTCGACGTCGCCCTCGTGGTGGGCGGCGAAGTGCAGGCCGTCACCGGCCGGCAGGATGTAGAGATGCAGCGCGGGTTGCCGGGTCTGCACCGCGATCACCCGCCCGGTCAGCGCGGCCAGGCGCGGCAACGCCACCGGGTCGAGCGCCAGCAGCGGATTCAGGCCGCGCTCCAGCGCCGCCAGCAAGGCCTGGGTGACGAGGGCCATCAGGGCTTGATGCCGCGATGCAGGGCGACCACGCCGCCGGTCATGTTGTGGTAGGAGACGCGGGCGAAGCCGGTCTCTTCCATCATGGCCTTGAGGGTCTGCTGGTCAGGGTGCATGCGGATGGATTCCGCCAGGTAGCGATAGCTCTCGGCGTCACCGGCCACCAGCTTGCCCATCAGCGGCAGGAAGCCGAAGGAGTAGGCGTCATAGGCCTTGGACACCAGCGGGTTGGTGGGCTTGGAGAATTCCAGCACCAGCAGCCGGCCACCGGGCTTGAGCACGCGCAGCATGGAGGCCAGCGCCTGGTCCTTGTGGGTGACGTTGCGCAGGCCGAAGGCGATGGTGATGCAATCGAAATGGTTGTCGGGGAAGGGCAGCTTCTCGGCATCCGCCTGGACGAAGCGCACGTTGCTGGCCACGCCCTCGTCGAGCAGGCGATCACGGCCGACCCTGAGCATGGAGTCGTTGATGTCGGCCAGCACGACCTCGCCGGTGGGGCCGACCAGGCGGGCGAACTGCTTGGTCAGGTCGCCGGTACCGCCGGCGATGTCCAGCACCCGGTTGCCGCGGCGCACGCCGGACAGTTCGATGGTGAATCTCTTCCACAGCCGGTGGATGCCCGCCGACATCAGGTCGTTCATCACATCATACTTGGCGGCCACCGAATGGAAGACCTCCGCGACCTTGTAAGCCTTCTGGCTCTCCGGCACGCTCTGGTAGCCGAAGTGGGTCTGGGATTCGGCCTCGGGGCCTTTGCGCGGATCGCTCATGGGGCTACACCTGGGACAGGGACAAGAGGGCATTCTAGCAGGCCGATCGCCCGGCTTGCCCGGCTAAAACCAGGGCTGACCGCTCGGTTCTCGCGATTGGCGGCGTGGCGGGCCCTCGCTATAGTCAGGGCCCTTTATCCGGAGTTCCCCGATGTCCCAGATCACCATCGAACGCAGCCACTCGCTCGGGCTGGAAGGCGCCCGGCAGAAGGCCGACCAGCTGGCGGAAAAACTCACGCGTGACTATGGGGTGGCCTGCGCCTGGGAAGGCGACACCCTGACCTTCGCGCGCAGTGGCGTGGATGGGCGGATCGAGGTCGGTGAGGACCGGGTCCGGGTGCTGGCGACCCTGGGCATGATGTTCTCGATGCTCAGCGGCCAGATCGAGAAGGAGATCGAGCGCAAGCTGGACAAGGCCCTGGCGGCCTGAGTCCAGGTCAGAGCATCAGCTTGACCGCGCTGACGTGCGGGTCCCGCGTTTTGCCGGCGCGGGCCAGCTGCTCCAGGTAGTCCGCCCAGAGCTGGTCGCGGCGACTGCCCAGTTCGTAGAGATAGTCCCAGCTGAACAGGCCGCTGTCGTGGCCGTCGTCGAAGGTCAGCTTGATGGCATAGCGTCCGGCCGGTTCCACGGCCGTGATGCCGACCTGCTGCTTGCCGAACTGCAACACCGGATTGCCGTGTCCCTGGACTTCCGCCGAGGGCGAGTGCACCCGCAGGAACTCGGCGGGCAGCTCGAAGGTTTCCGCGCCGTAGCTGACGCTGAGGATCTTGGAGGCCTTGTGCAGCTGGATGGCGGTGGGGGTACGCATGCTGAGGTTCTCTGAGCGGTTTTGCAGTCTTTGCCTGAGGCCATCGCGGCCCTAGACCGGTCCTACAGGCTGCCGTAGGT
>CAUQPA010000147.1:0-8142 GCA_963519325.1 uncultured Pseudomonas sp.
GAGCAATGCCATCGAGGTCCATATCCATCACCTGCGACGCAAGCTCGGCAGCAGCCTGATCCGTACCGTGCGCGGCATCGGCTACGGGATCGACCAGCCCGAACGGCCCGCCTCGTGATCGACGGCCCGGCCAGTTCGCTGCGGCGGCGACTGCTGACCCTGCTGCTCTGCGGGATCTTCGCCTGCTGGCTGATCGCGGCCCTGGTGACCTACCAGCTGGTCCTGCGCCAGGTGAATCGCCTGGCGGACGAGGACATGCTCGACTTCGGCTCGGCGGCGCTGCACCTGGCCACCCTGGGCGAGGCGGGCGACCAGGCCCTGTCGCCGGCCTCCCAGGCCCTGGAGCGCAGCCGCTCGGCCATCGCCGACCTGCCGCTGTTCAAGCGGCGCAATGCCCTCGGCTATCTGCTGCAGGCGGGCGACCAGCGCCTCGGCACCGCGGGCCCGCCGGCCGGCCTGCTCGACCAGCCGCCCGGCTTCAGCAGCCTGCTGGCCGAGGGTCAGCACTGGCGCGTCCTGCGGCTGAGCAGTGGCGACGGGCGTATCTGGATCTACGAGAATCTCGCCGACCGCCGTGGCGCCACCCACCTGCTGCTCCTGGGCTCGCTGTTTCCCCTCGCCCTGGCCCTGCCGGTACTGGCCGCGCTCATCTGGTTCGGCGTGACCCGCGGCCTCGAGCCCCTGCGCCAGCTGGCCGCGCAGATCAAGCAGCGTTCCGCCCAGCGCCTGGAACCACTGCCGCTGAATCGGGTGCCGCTGGAAGCGGCGGTGCTGGTCGAAGAGATCAACGCCCTGCTGCAGCGCCTGGATGGCGCCCTGGAAGCCGAGCGCCGCCTGACCAGCGATGCCGCCCACGAGATCCGCACCCCGCTCGCCAGCCTGCTGACCCATACCCAGGTGGCCCTGAGATCCAGCGATCCCCAGGCCCATGCCCGCGGCCTGCTGCAGGTGCGGCGCAGCGCCGAACGCATCAGCCAGCTGATGGAGCAGATCCTGCTCCTGGCCCGCCTGGACAGCGGCGCCCTGCAGGAGCAGTTCGTACCCGTCCACCTCGGGCGCCTGGCCGCGGATACCCTCTCCGAACTGGCGCCGCTGGCCATCGACAAGAACATCGACCTGGTACTCGAGGACCAGGATGTCCAGTTGGCCGGCATTCCCACCTGGCTCGGCGTCCTGCTGACCAACCTGGTGGGCAACGCCATCCGCTATACCCCGGGCGACGGCCAGGTGCTGGTCAGGGTCGTAGCGGGCAGCCCCGGCCGGGTGCGGATCGAGGTCTGCGACAGCGGCCCCGGCGTCACGCCGCAGGAGCGGGCGATGATCTTCACCCGCTTCTACCGCAGCGAGAGCGCCGGGCAGAACGTCGGCAGCGGCCTGGGCCTGCCCATCGTCAAGCGCATCGTGGAAATCCATGGGGGCAGCCTGCAACTGGGCGAGGGCCTGCAGGGACGTGGCCTGGGCGTGTACATCGAGCTGCCCGGCACGGCCTGAAGCCGACGCCTACGACCAAGGCCATCTTTTACCCGGGCCGGCCGAAGGCTTACAGTGACGGGATTCGCCACGCGCGAAGCGAAGTCCCGCTACCTGGAGAGCCCGGCCCATGTCCATGATCCTGTACCACACTCCCGCCTCGCCCTTCGGTCGCAAAGTCGTGGTGATGCTCCACGAGACGGACCTGATCGAGCAGGTGGAAGTGGAAATCGTCCAGCAGACGCCGCTCAATCCCAACCGCGACGTCCTGGATACCAACCCGGCCGGCAAGATCCCCGCCCTGCGCCTGGCCGATGGCACCTGCCTGCACGACAGCCGCGTCATCTTGGACTACCTGGATACCCTGCACGAGCGCGCGCCGCTCATCCCGCGCCAGGGCCCGGAGCGCTGGCGGCGGCTGACCCTGGCCTCGCTGTGCGACGCCATGATGGAAGCCGCGGTGCAGATTCGCTACGAAAGCTTCATGCGCCCTCCGGGCATGCAGTGGAAGCTCTGGCTGGACAACCAGCAGGAAAAGATCGCCCGGGCGCTGGACTATTTCGAGCGCGAGGCCATCGCCGAACTGGACGGAGACTTCGACGTCGCCAGCCTGGGCATGGCCTGCCTGCTCGGCTACCTGGATTTCCGCATCCCCACCTGGGCCTGGCGCAGCGACTGCCCGCGCATCGCCGCCTGGTACGCCCGCATCGGCGAGCGCCCCTCGCTGCAGGCGACCCGCCCCTGAGCGACGGCTAAGCCTGCTGCCAGAGCCGTTCCAGATTACGAAAGCCCCACTCTTCCGGGTCTTCCCGGCGGACGATGCGTTCGCCGGCGGGCGCCCGGGCGAGATCCAGCAGCCGCTGCGGCAGGGGCGTGCGCGAGCGGGCGGAGAAGAACACCCGCACCTGCGGCGTGAGCAGACTGTCGGGATGCTGGTCGACGACCACCGCCAGCTGCTCGTTGCTCAGCCGCACCAGGGAGCCGATCGGGTAGATACCCAGGGTCTTGACGAAGGCCTGGAACACCTGGGGATCGAAGTGGCCCCGCCATTCCGCCATGCGCCGGATCGCCTCGGCCGGACTCCAGGCGGTCTTGTAGGGTCGGGTGGAAGAGACGGCATCGTAGACGTCACAAACGGCGGCGATCCGCGCCAGCAGGCTGATGTCCTGGCCGGCCAGGCCGTGGGGATAGCCGCTGCCGTCGAATTTCTCGTGATGGTGCTGGCAGACGTCGATGACCTCCGGCGCCGCGCCCCACTCCTGCAGCAGGGCGACGCCCTGCTCGGGATGCCGCCGCATCACCGCGAACTCGGCGTCGGTCAGCTTGCCGGGCTTGTTGAGCACCGCCAGCGGGGTCTTCATCTTGCCCACGTCATGCAGCAGGCCGGCCTTGCCGGCCAGCAGCACCTGGTCCGCCGGCAGCTCCATCTGCCGCGCCACGGCGGTCATCAGGGCGCAGACCGACACGGAATGGATGTAGGTATACTCGTCGGCCGTACGCAGCCGCGTCAGGCTGATCAGGGCCGTGGGATGCCGGAGCACCGACGCCGAAATCTGCTCGACCACCGCCGCCACCTCGCTCAGCTCGATGGCCTGCCCCAGGCGCACGTCCTGGAACAGCCGCGCCACTTCCTGCTTGGCATGGGCACTCACGGCGGCAGCCTGCGCCAACTCCTGCAGGCAACCCGACGGCGAGCCCGCTACGCCGGGCGCCGGGGCGGGGGCAGTGGCGGCCACGGGGGCGCTGGCAGTCGGGACCGCCGGTGCCGGCTCCGGCTCCGCTACCTGGGCCGGCGCGGGTGCGGGTTCATGATCCCGCCCCTTGGTGACATCGATCCACACGGCGCTGACCGCACTGTCCTGGATCTTCTGCAGGTCGCGCGGCTCCTGGAGCAGAAAGCGCGCCTTCCAGAACGGATGGTCGATCCAGCTGCCCTCGAACCCGTGGATGTACATGCCGAGACAGACTTCGGCACTGGTAACCTTCTTGAGCATGGCGTTCACTTCGCAACGTACTGGCAGCAGCCACCCTGGAGCAGATGATCGCAAAATGCCATGTCACGCTAAAGACTATCGCCCCCCGTTCTAGACGAGAGAATCCATGCACCTCCTGACCGGTATCGCCGTCTCCTTCCTGCTCCTGCTGAATACCCTCGTCCTGATCGGCCCGCTGATGCTGTTCGCCCTGATCAAGCTGCTGCCCGTCACCCCGCTGCGGGACGCCTGCTCGCGACTGGTCACGGCCATCGCCGAGCTCTGGGCGGAAATCAACAAGCTCATCTTCGCCCGGCTGACGCCTACGCACTGGGACATCCGCGGCGCC
This sequence comes from uncultured Pseudomonas sp., assembly GCA_963519325.1. Lineage (GTDB taxonomy): Bacteria > Pseudomonadota > Gammaproteobacteria > Pseudomonadales > Pseudomonadaceae > Chryseomonas. The sequence goes on from CAUQPA010000147.1 coordinate 3,793, forward strand.
GAGGTGCTCAGTCGCGACAGGTCCTACCTGGTCATCTGCAACCACCAGTCCTGGGTGGACATTCCCGCGCTCATCGAGACCTTCAACGGCAAGGTGCCCTACTTCAAGTTCTTCCTGAAGAAGGAGCTCATCTGGGTGCCCTTCCTCGGCCTGGCCTGGTGGGCGCTGGATTATCCCTTCATGAAGAGGTACACCCGGGCGCAACTCGCCCGCCGCCCTGAGCTCAAGGGTGCGGATCTCGCCATCACCCGCCGCGCCTGCGAAAAGTTTCGCCGCCACCCGGTGACCATCGTCAACTACCTGGAAGGCACCCGCTTCACCGCGGCCAAGCATGCCGAGCAGGGCTCGCCCTATCGCCATTTGCTCAAGCCCAAGGCCGGTGGCATGGCCTTCGTGCTCGCCGCCATGGGCGAGCAGCTGGACACCCTGCTGGACATCACCCTGGTCTATCCGGATGGACGGGTACCCGGCTTCTGGGACCTGCTCTGCGGGCGGGTGAAACGGGTTATCATCGATATCCGCGCGCGCACGCTGGATCCGGCGCGCTGGGCGGGTGACTACAGCGAGGATGCGGAATTTCGTGCCGGCTTCCAGCAGTGGGTCAGCGAGCTCTGGGCAGAAAAGGACCAGCGGATCGAGGCGCTGCTAGATTCCCGCCCGCGTTGAACGAGCGGGGCACCCTGCCGCCCGCCGACAGTCAGAGTGCGGGTAGTCGGCTGTCACGACAAGGACCAACCATGCCCACCCCGACGCTGGATTCCACCACGACCCGCTGGCTGCCCTGGCTGATCGCGGTCGCCTTCTTCATGCAATCGCTGGATGCGACCATCGTCAACACGGCCCTGCCGCGCATGGCCGCCGACCTCGGCGAGAATCCCCTGCGCATGCAGGGGGTGGTGATCGCCTACCTGCTCACCGTCGCCCTGCTGATCCCCGCCTCGGGCTGGATTTCCGACCGCTTCGGCAGCCGGCGCACCTTCTTCACCGCCATCGCCCTGTTCACCTTCGGCTCGCTGCTCTGCGCCTTGGCGCCGAGCCTCAACCTGCTGATCGCCGCCCGGGTGATCCAGGGCCTGGGGGGTTCGCTGATGCTGCCGGTGGGCCGCTTGGTGATCCTGCGCGTCTATCCGCGCAGCGAGCTGGTGCGCGTCCTCAGCTTCATCACCATTCCCGGCCTGATCGGCCCCCTGGCGGGTCCGGCGCTGGGCGGCTGGCTGGTGGAGGCCGTGTCCTGGCACTGGATCTTCCTGATCAACCTGCCGGTGGGCATCCTCGGTTGCCTGGCCACCCGCCGGCTGCTGCCGGACCTGCGCAGCCCGCTGCCGCAGCGTTTCGACGGCCTGGGCTTCCTGCTCTTCGGCACCTCCATGATCCTCATCAGCGTCGCCCTGGAAGGCCTCGGCGAACTGCACCTGCCCCATGTGCGGGTGGTACTGCTGCTGATGGGCGGCATGGCCTGCATGGTCGCCTACTGGCTGCGCGCCCTGCACCACGACCAGCCGCTGTTCTCGCCCGAGTTGTTTCGCATCCGCAGCTTCGCGGTGGGGATCTTCGGCAACCTCTTCGCCCGCCTCGGCAGCGGCGCCCTGCCCTTCCTCATTCCGCTGCTGTTCCAGGTAGGCCTCGGCTACTCACCGGCCCAGGCCGGCCTGCTGATGATGCCCCTGGCCCTGTCGGCGATGCTGGCCAAGCCCATCGCCGGCCCGCTGATCGGGCGCCTCGGCTATCGCCGCCTGCTGGTGGGCAATACCCTGCTGCTGGGCTGCCTGATCGCCAGTCTCGCCCTGCTGGGGCCGTCCACCCCCTTCGTCTGGCTGCTCATCCACCTCGGCATCCTGGGCGCGGTGAACTCCATGCAATTCACCGCCATGAACACCATCACCCTCATCGACCTGCATGACCAGCAGGCCGCCAGCGGCAACAGCCTGCTGTCGGTGGTGATGCAACTGGCCATGAGCTTCGGCGTCGCCTGCGCCGCCGCGCTGCTCGGCGGTTTCCAGGATGACTACGGCGACGCCGAGGTGCTTTCCGCCTTCCGCGCCACCTTCCTCTGCGTCGGTGCCCTGTCGATGCTGGCCGCGGCCATCTTCCTGCAGGCGTCGCGCGAGACCGGTCGCCGGGTCAAGCCGCTGGCCAGCGAGCCCGAGAAGAGCGCTCAGAACGTGGAATGACGAGGTCGCCCGCGAAGGGCACGACAGAAACGAAAAACCCCGGCCAAGCCGGGGTTTTTCGTGAGCTTCGGGCGACGCCAGGTGTCAGACGACCTGTACGTGCTCTGCCTGCATGCCCTTCTGGCCTTGCACGACTTCGAAGCTGACCTTCTGGCCTTCAGCCAGGGTCTTGAAACCTTTGCCTTCGATCGCGCGGAAGTGCACGAACACGTCCGGACCGCTCTCGGGAGTAATGAAGCCATAGCCTTTGGTTTCGTTGAACCACTTGACGGTACCGTTCTGACGATTCGACATGACGGGTGTTGCTCCTTGGAATAACAGGTTTGTTATAGACAGGTGCTGGCGCGGCAGTGCGTTGCATAGACCAGGCGCCCGGTACTGAGTTGCAAGGAGTAACAAGAATCGAGCAGCAAGGGGTGGACGGGGAGCCTACCGCCTCAGGTCACGATCGACGGCGACCCAAGCAAACACAGTTCTCGAACTCTACGCCATATTTTTCTGGAAAGCGATTACCCTCCGGAGGTCGAAATCGTTTTGGACAGAAGGCGTCGCGAAGCCGCCTGAAAGGTACTGTCGAGGGCTGTTTCGACCGCCCGGGCAGGGCCGGCGAGGCCGTTGCGCAGACCCCTTCCCGTTGCCCCGGTCACCTCCGGCGACCGGCTGCGATGCACCTGCCCGGGCCCTGAAATCCACCTGCAAGGAATACCGATGAATCTGACTCCTGTGGAACTGCTGATCAGCGATTGCGATGGCGTACTGGTCGACAGCGAGATCCTGGCCGAGCGCGTCGTGCTCGACGGCCTGGCCGCCCATGCGCCCCGCGCCGAACTGGAAGCCCTGCTGCACGGGACCTTCGGCCTGACCACCAAGGACATCTTCGCGCTGGTCGAGCAGCGCTTCGGCATCACCTTGCCGCCCCAGCTGTTCAGCGAACTGCGCGCCCAGGCGGAGCGCCTGATCGCCACCAGCGTCGAGCCCATTCCCGGGGTGAAACGCGCCCTGGAAAACATCGACCTGCCCCTGGCGGTCGCCTCCAACAGCCTCAGGCACAGCGTCGAATCCTCGGTGGCGCGAGCCGGCCTGGTGGAGCGGGTGGCGGGCAATATCTTCTGCGCCGACATGGTGGCCCAGCCCAAGCCGGCGCCGGATGTCTATCTGCTCGCGGCCAGCACCCTGGGCGTCGCGCCCGAGCGCTGCCTAGTGGTCGAGGACAGCGCGACCGGCGTGCGCGCGGCGCTGGCGGCCGGCATGAGGGTCATCGGCTTCACCGGCGCCAGCCACATTCCACCGAGCCATGGCGACACCCTGCGCGCCCTCGGGGTGACCGCCCTGATCGCGCACATGGACGAGCTACCCGGTACCGTCGCCAAGCTGCGGGCGGCGGCCAGCGGCACGGCATGAAAAAAGGGGCCTCGCGGCCCCTTCTCTTCAAGCGTCAGCCAGGCTCAGGACAGCACCGAGCCGGCCACCTTGGGCAGGGCCACCGGTGCCATGCCGGTCACGGCGTTCCAGGCCGGCTCGCTCAGCTGGGTTTCCAGCAGCTGCCGGTGGATGGCCTCGCGGTGCTGTTGCAGCACGATGTCCAACGCCCGGCTGGGCGCCAGTTCCACGTCGTCGAAGGTGACGATCTGGCCCGGCTCCATGGCCCGCTTGAGCACGCTGTGCTTGAGCAGCCCGATCGGCAGGTGATCCGGGCACTCGGCGATCTTCACGGCTTCGCCGCGCACGCTGTAGCCACCGATGCCGCGCTCGATGACATCGCCGGCCGCCATGGGCTTCTTCATGATGGCGGCGACGCTCAGGGTCGGTGTGGTGGAGTTGTTCAGCAGGATCTTGCCACCGGCGATGACGCGGCGCAGGGTCTTGCCCACTTCCAGGGAGCACAGGTGGAAGGGACGTACCAGCACGTAGTACGGGCCCTTGCCCAGCTTGAAGTACTCGATGGCACCGGCCTGGTCTTCGTCATGGCGACCGACCACGAAGACACCACCGGCGGAGTAACCGCTGGGGATCACGTAGTCGACGATGGGCTTGCCCAGTTGCTCGGCCATCTGCGCGAGGATGTTGGCGCTGTCCTGCAGGTTGGTCGAATTCAAGCCTTCCAGACCCTGACGGGTGATGGTGGCGCCGTAGTTGTTGCCGACCACCACCTGCTCGATCTGCACCTTGGTGCCATCGG
>CAUQPA010000148.1:0-8128 GCA_963519325.1 uncultured Pseudomonas sp.
GCCCCTCCAACTGCGGGAGGGCGAGTTCGGTGGCCTACTGCCCGCCAGCGCCGACGTCCAGGTCGACCTGCCCTCGGCCACCAGCAAGGGCATCCACATGTCCCGGCTCTACCAGCTGCTGGATCGCCTGGGGACGGACGCGCCCCTGACGCCCGAGCGCCTGCGGTCGCTGCTGGCCGGCATGGTCGCCAGCCATCGCAGCTGCGAGTCCCGCGCCGCCCGCCTGCGCCTGGACTTCGCGCTGCTGATCCGCCGCCCTGCCCTGGTCACTCCCGAGCTGAGCGGCTGGAAACGCTACCCCGTGCGACTCGAAGCGCGCTGGGTCGCTGGCGTCTTCCAACTGAGCGCGCGCGTCGAGATCGCCTATTCCTCCACCTGTCCCTGCTCCGCCTCGCTGTCGCGCCAACTGATCGAGCGCGCCTTCCTGGCAGACCTTGGGGCGGATACCTCGCTGGACGCGGCCACGGTCGCCAGCTGGCTGCGCCGCCACGCCTCCCTGGCCACCCCGCACAGCCAGCGCAGCCTGGCCCAGGTGCGGGTCGGGCTGCCGGACAGGGCAGCCGCGTTCGGCCTGCTGCCCCTGATCGATCATTGCGAAGCGGCCCTGGGCACCCCGGTACAGACGGCGGTCAAGCGCGCCGACGAACAGGCCTTCGCCGCCCTCAACGGCAGCAACCTGATGTTCGTCGAAGACGCAGCCCGCCGCCTGCTGGTGGCCCTGCGCGACAGCTACCCGGAGGTGAACATTCACGTCCGCCACCTGGAAAGCCTGCATCCCCATGACGCCGCTGCCTGGGCTGGAACGCCCGGCTGACCGCGGCCGGCGCACTAGCTTCGCCGTGCGGGAAAACTCGCCCATGCCACTTTCAAAACGGCGGCTTTGCCGCTTTACTGAAAACCAAGCGGCCCGCCCTGCGGCCGCTCTGCCCCTCGCCTTTCAGGAGAGATTCTCGATGAAACCACGCCTCAGAGCTGCAGTCATGACCGTCCTGCTGACCACCCTCGGCTCCGGCATAGCGCTGGCGGAAAGTCCCTTGGAAAAAAGCGTCCGCCAAGACGGGCGCGATGTGCGCAAGGACGCCAAGCACGATGCCAAGGAAGTCGACAAGGGCGCGGCCCACGCCGCCGACGAAGCCGACCGCACCGACAACCACCTCGACAAGGAGAGACACCGCGAGGACAAGAAGCTGGACAAGGAATACAAGAAGACGCTGTAGCGCTCTGGGTTCGGACAAATCCCAGGGGGTAGGCCGTCCTGGGCTTTGTCCCACACAGCTTCGCGCCTGCTTTCTACGGAAGGTTTCCCAGGCAGGGGGCGAAGCTCATCGATGATGGTCCGCCTCGCAAGCTCGGGAAGCTTTATATTAATCGAGCTGCTCCGTACGGGCGGCTTGGCAAAGATCTAGAGCCTGGGTAGCGCACGAGGCTACGGCTTGAAAAACACTGGAAGCCCAGCCCGTATCGACGTCTCGTCAGCGGTCGTGGAACATCCGAGTTCATTTGGAAGGGCCGCCAGGATCTGGTCAGTTGGAAAACAGGGAGAGTGTGTGAGATACGCGATGATTGTGGGTGTGATGACCCTGCTCGGTGGCTGCAGTCATTATTCAAGTAGCAGCACCCTTTGCGAGCCAAATCCTCTGGCCGGTGTCGAGTGCCAGCGCCCGAAGGCGCTGAATGAGATCGTCGGCGAGCAGTATCGCGAGTGGCGGAAGTATCAATGAACGCCTGGATCGTGCTCTTCGTACGCCCACCCCATAGCACCACCTGCATCTTCGCGGCTGCCCGACCGCAGCCCTGATACGCAAACAACAGCAGTTGCTGGCGCTTGCGCGAAAGGGCTGGCGTGGCCAAGGCTGCCGAGCGAGCCGAGCTACAAATCTTGCTTCCGCACCGGACCGTTCAGATGAGTGACGCTTACGATTACCTGCTGATAGCGGCCAGCTTCGGATCGGATATCCGCAAGGAGCTCAAGACGGGTCGGCGTGGCTGGCGCTGGATGAAGAGGTTTCCCCGAGCGGCTTGGTGGATTGCTCTTGGCATGGACCTCGTCTACTGGACCCTGGCCCTAGCCCTGATAACGTCACTGCTCATGATCGCGATGTTGATCTGGCTGCGGTCGTAACTGCACGTAGTGACAACCCAAGGAGATAGTGGCCCCTGAGCACAGCTTCTGCCGAGACTTTGGTAGCGACCAGGTGGCGGCTGGAGTAACCCGCGAGTTGCACGGCCAATCTCAATAGGGTCTCAATAGCGACATGCGGGCCATTCAGCCGGCCATGTATCTGGCTCGCTACCCGCTGTGCATATTCCCTGCACAGTCGATAAGGATACTTCCTCAGGCAGCCCCCACACTGCACCCGCAGAGGCCTGCCCGGCCAAAGCGGGCTTTAGGTTCGCGCCTCTGATCCAGCTGAACCTTCCCGGCACAAGGAGTGCGCCGGCCTTTCTTCTACCAGCGACCTGGCTCGCAATTACCGACGGTTCGAAGCCAATGATCCCTTCTCGACTGGTCACCGCCCTGCGTGAAGGGCAGCTGCGAATTCAATCCGAAAGCCTGACCGCCGATGAAAGGCGAGCGCTATGTGAACATTTCGCAGCGCTGATGGGCCGGGAGACAGTGGCGTGCAACGACCAAGATCAGCAGAGATGGCTGCTGGCCAAGGCCTGGGCGTCGGCGGCAGGAAAGACAAAGCCGCATTTTCGCCACTCGGGGCCCCGCATGACGACGGGCATCGAGCAGGTGCGCGCCATCCTCGCCGATCTGCCAACCGGGCAATAGGTCGAACCTTCCTACCATCGTATTCATCGGCGATGAGGGACGACTACCAGTTTCCTCTGCGGCAGCCCGCGTTCGCTGCTACCCGGTTCGCTGCCGGTACTAGAGCGTGGCGAACAGGATCTACGTGCTCATATAGCAATGCACTGAGCGCTGGCGCCGCATCCGGATAGATCCAGTCCCTAATGGAGTACCTAGCACGCTGCCCTTTAAGGGCCTATGTGGCGTGCCGACCCAGAGCACAAGCGGTGAACGCTTCGATCTCCTGCCGCACTCGCAACCGCTACCTCAGAAGCTGCGAATGCCCAAGCAGCAAGCCCCCACTACCTGATACCTCGCGGAGGCCCTGACCTGACGCCGCAAAGCATCCTTGCCTGATGCGCGGTGAGCTGCTCAAACCGCACGAAATTTTTGGCCGCTGCAGCTCCGCTTCCAAGACGGTCGGAGAGCGGTATTGCCAAGCCAAGAAATGCGGCGAGGGCTTTAAGAGCCTGCAGAAAGCGTGCATCCAAGTGTCTGGGGCGACCCACGAACGCCTTAGAGAGAAGATCTACCGGCGCGTCGGCGAAGTCGTCGACGCTACCCACTGATCCGTCAGTGATGGGAACTGGCTTTAAAGTTACGGAAACCAGCCCCATATAGGGATCAGCGGAATTCATACGCCCAGAAACACAAAAGCCCCGGCAGGCGGGGCTTTCAGGGTGCTGCAAGTGGCGGAAGCGCAGAGATTCGAACTCTGGGACCCTTGCGAGTCGGCGGTTTTCAAGACCGCTGCCTTAAACCACTCGGCCACACTTCCGTAAGAGGGGCGCATAGTACCTGATGGCAACACACTGTCAAACACTCGCAAGCGATCCTTAAGCAACATTTGCTATCTTCGGGGTCGTACGGTACATCACACCGTCTATTTAGCTTTGGAGTACACCATGAACGAGCGTCAATACGCCTACAACCCTGCTATCGCGCAGCCGCGGGACGTCAGCCGTGTATTGCGCAACACCTACGCCCTGCTGGCCATGACCCTGGCGTTCAGCGGCCTGGTCGCCTTCGTCTCGCAGCAGATGCGGCTGCCCTACCCCAACATCTTCGTGGTCCTGATCGGCTTCTACGGCCTGTTCTTCCTGACCGTGAAGACCCGCGACAGCGGCTGGGGCCTGGTCAGTACCTTCGCCCTCACCGGCTTCATGGGCTACACCCTGGGCCCAATTCTGAACATGTACCTGGGCATGCCCAACGGTGGCAGCGTGATCGCCTCGGCAGCGGCCATGACCGCCCTGGCGTTCTTCGGCCTGTCCGCCTACGCACTGATCAGCCGCAAGGACATGAGCTTCCTGAGCGGCTTCCTGATGGCGGGCTTCTGGATCCTGCTAGGCGCCGTGGTGCTGTCCTTCTTCGTCCAGATCAGTGGTCTGCAGCTGGCCATCAGCGCGGGCTTCGTGCTCTTCGCCGCCGCGGCCATCCTGTTCCAGACCAGTGCCATCGTGCACGGTGGTGAAGACAACTACATCATGGCTACCATCAGCCTGTACGTCTCGATCTACAATATGTTCATCAGCCTGCTGCAGATCTTCGGATTCGCCAGCAGCAACGATTGATCACCAGCGGTAGCCCAAGAGGCCCGCTTCGGCGGGCCTTTTTACATCCATGAAATTTGCCATCGTTGTCCTCTCCCCTCCCCAGGCGCCCTCGGCACGCCGAGCGTTGCGCTTCTGCGAAGCCCTGCTGGCCGGCGGCCACCAGCTGTCACGGCTGTTCCTCTATCGCGACGGCGTCTACAACGCCTCCCACGCCACGGTCAGTGGCCAGGACGAGTCGGATCTGCCGGCGCGCTGGCGCGAGCTGATCGAGCGCCATCAGGTTGATGCCGTGGTCTGTATCGCCGCCGCGCTCAAACGCGGGCTGCTCGATGAGCAGGAGGCGCGCCGCTACGAGCGCGAAGGTGCGGTGAACGTACGGGCTCCCTGGCAACTCTCCGGCCTCGGCCAGCTCCACGAGGCGGTGCAGGACGCCGACCGCTTGCTCTGCTTTGGAGGCGACTGAGATGGCCAAGAGCACCCTCGTCATCACCCGGCAATCGGCGCTGGGCGGTCTCGCTCCCCGTGAAGCCCTGGATATCGTGCTGGCCGGTGGCGCCTTCGAACTGCCGCTGGCGCTGCTGTTCGTCGGTCCCGGAGTGACCCAGTTGCTGGCCACCGACAGCGCTGCACTTGAGCAGAAGGACCTGGGCGCCAACCTGTCGGCGCTGCCCTTGTTCGGCGTGGAGGCCATCTATGCGGAGGCCGCTGCCCTCAAGCGCCTGGGCATCACCTCCGAGCAACTCCCCACCTGGGTGACGCCCTTGGCGCCTGCGGCCCTGGCGGCGTTGATCCATGACCATGACCAGGTGATTTCTCTGTGACTACCCTGCACCTGTTTTCCCGCTCGCCGCTCGCCGACGTCGATGCCCTGGACGCCCTGAGCTGGGTGCGCGGCGAGGATGTCGTCCTCCTCACCGGTGGCGCCGTGGAAGCGCTGCGCCCGGGCAGTGCCGCTGCCCGGTTGCTGCACCAGCTTCCCGCCGGCGCGACCCTCTATGCCCTGGCGGAAGACGTCCACGCCCGGCGCCTGCAGCCCGAGCCTGCGGTGAGCCTGATCGACTATCCCTCTTTCGTCGACCTGAGCGTGAGTTGCGCCAAGGTCATCAGCTGGACCTGAACATGGCGCCCCTCGACCTCGACCCCGAAGGCTATCTACGCGACCTCTCCCAATGGAGCCCCGCGGTCGCCCAGCACCTGGCACAGCGGGAAGGCATCGAGCTGACCGATCGCCATTGGCAGGTGCTCCAGGCGCTACGGGACTTCTATCAGCAGTTCCAGCTCTCGCCGGCGAACCGGCCGCTGATCAAGTACATCGCCCAGACGCTGGGCCCGGAACTGGGCAACAGCTTGCAGCTCAATCTGTTATTCAAGGGAGCGCCGGCCAAGGTCGGTGCCAAGATCGCTGGCCTGCCGAAACCGGATAACTGTCTATGACCCTCACCACGCCCGAAGAACATCCCTTCGCCGTCTATGTCCGGGCCCTGGGGAAGGGCAAACGCGGCGCCCGCAGCCTGACCGAAGCCGAAGCCGAGACGGCCATGGGCCTGATCCTCGATGGCCAGGTGACCGACGCCCAGCTCGGCGCCTTCCTCATGCTGCTCAGGCACAAGGAAGAGAGCGCCGAAGAGCTCGCCGGCTTCACCCGCGCGGTGCGGGCACGCCTACCGCACCCGAATCTCGCCGTCGACCTCGACTGGCCCTCCTACGCCGGCAAGAAGCGCCACCTGCCCTGGTACCTGCTGGCAGTGAAATGCCTGGCCGGCAGTGGCGTACGCATCGTCATGCATGGTGGTGGTACCCATACCGCCGGCCGGCTCTATACCGAGCAGTGCCTGGCGGGCCTCGGCCTGCAGACGGCCCGGGACTGGCAGGCCGTCGGCGCCCTGCTCGACCAGGGCCAGCCAGCCTTCCTGCCGCTGGCGGCCTGGATGCCCGAGCTGCAGCGGATGATCGACCTCAAGGCCGAGCTCGGCCTGCGCTCGCCGATCCACTCCCTGGTCCGGCTGCTGAACCCCAGCGGCGCACGCAGCATCCTGCAGAGCATCTTCCACCCCGGCTATCAGGAGGTGCATCGCGAAGCCAGCCGCCTGCTGGGCGACGACAGCATCGTCATCAAGGGCGAAGGTGGCGAGGTCGAGCGCAATCCCGATGTCATCGCCCACCTCTATGGCACCCGCGGCGGCGAGGCCTGGGATGAAAGCTGGCCGGCGCTCACCGAACGCCGCCAGGTCAAGCCCGAGCGTCTCGACCCGGCCCTGCTAGCCGCCACCTGGCGCGGCGAAACGGAGGATGCCTACGGACGCCTCGCGGTGATCGCCACCCTGGCGGTGGCCCTGCGCGCGCTGGGCCTGGATCCCGCCACTGCCCACAGCGAGGCCGAACGGCGCTGGGACGCCCGCGACCGCAAGCTCTGAGGCCGTCACCGGAACCCTGGTCACTGCCCGGGTTCCTAACCGCAACCTAGCGGAGGATGACGACATGGGCTTGTTGGTCGATGGACAGTGGCAGGATCGTTGGTACGACAATGGCAAGGATGGTCACTTCAAGCGGGAGGAGGCCCAGCGTCGCGACTGGATCGCCCAGCCCGAACAGCCTATCCCGGACGGTGCCGAACGCTTTGCGCCGGAAGCCGGCCGCTATCATCTCTACGTTTCCCTCGCCTGCCCCTGGGCCCATCGCACCCTGATCTATCGCCAGTTGAAGGGGCTGGAGTCACTGATCGGCGTGTCGGTGGTCAGCTGGCTGATGCGCGAGGAAGGCTGGACCTTCGATCCGGCGCTTGGCTCCACCGGGGACGACCTCTATCACCTCGAACGCCTCTACCAGCTCTATCAGCGCGACCAGGTCGACTACACGGGGCGGGTGACGGTACCGGTGCTCTGGGATCGCCAGCAGGAACGCATCGTCAGCAACGAATCCGCCGAGATCATCCGCATGTTCAACGGCGCCTTCGATGACCTGACCGGCAATCGCCTGGACCTCTACCCGGAAGCCTTGCGCGGACGCATCGACGCCCTCAACGAGCGCATCTATCCGACAGTCAACAACGGCGTCTACCGGGCCGGCTTCGCGACGACCCAGGAGGCCTACGAAGAGGCTTTCGACGAGGTCTTCGCCACCCTCGACGATCTGGAAGGGCTCCTACAGCAGCAACGCTATCTCACCGGCGAATGTCTGACCGAAGCCGATTGGCGCCTGTTCACCACTTTGATCCGCTTCGATGCCGTCTACCATGGCCACTTCAAGTGCAACCTGAGGCGCATCCGCGACTATCCGGCGCTGCAGGGCTGGCTGCGCGAGCTGTACCAGTGGCCAGGCATCGCTGGCACCGTGGACTTCCAGCACATCAAGCACCACTACTACGGCAGCCACGCCCAAATCAATCCGACCGGCATAGTGCCCAAGGGACCAGCCCTGGAACTGGACCTGCCCCATGGCCGCGACGCCCTGGCCGGCGCCGGGATCCAGGGCTCGGCCTGAGCCTCAGGCGGTCTGGGCGCCTTCGAACCAGGCCAGCTTCTCCCGGAGCGCCACCACCTCGCCGACGATCACCAGGGTCGGCGCGTGAACCTCGTGCTCGGCGACGAGCTGCGGCAGGTCCTGCAGGGTGCCGGTGAACACCCGCTGGTTGGCCGTGGTGCCCTGCTGGACCAAGGCCGCTGGTGTCGCTGGATTCTTTCCGTGGGCGATGAGCTGCTCGCAGATGGTCGGCAGGCCGACCAGGCCCATGTAGAACACCAGGGTCTGCCCGGGCGCGACCAGATCGGTCCACGGC
>CAUQPA010000149.1:0-8115 GCA_963519325.1 uncultured Pseudomonas sp.
AGGTCAATTTGCGCGTAAGTCTGGGTCATCTAACGTAGTCGAAGCTCGCTCGGCGGCTATCACAGAGGCTAAGTCGGGCCTATCCAGCAGGTACCAGGAGAGCGCTATGTACGCCTATGTCGGCAGCCGAACCACCCGTGCCCGCCAGGCCCGCGGGGAAGGGATCAGCGTTTACCGGGTCACGCCAGCAGGGGCGCTGGAACGTGTCCAGGTGGTCGGCGACCTGATCAATCCGTCCTACCTGACCCTCAACCGGGCGGGTAATCGCCTTTATACTGTGCATGGCGACGAGCAGGAGGTCAGCGCGTTCGCCGTCGACCGTGAGAGCGGATGCCTTACCCTGCTCAATCAGCAAGCCAGTGGCGGTCACAATCCGGTCCATCTGGCGTTGGCACCGGACGATCGCCACCTGGTGGTGAGCAATCACCTCGGGCGAAGTCTCGCCGTCCTACCCGTAGCGGCGGATGGCCAGCTGGAGCCGTTGGTTCAGCTACTGGAGCTGCAGGGGCAGCCTGGGCCGCACCGTCAGGAACAGCCCCATGCCAAGCCTCATTGCAACCCCTTCGATCCCAGTGGTCGTTTCGTGCTGGTACCGGACAAGGGGCTGGACAGGATCTTCAGCTTCGCCTTTCGCGACGGACGCCTGGTACCAGTGGCCGAGGTGGCAACACGCGAAGGCGCAGGGCCGCGTCATCTGGCTTACCACCCACGCCTGCCACGCGCCTATGTGGTCAACGAGCTCGATTCGACCATCACCACCTATGCCTTCGACGCTTCCTTCGGTGCACTCGAACCCCTGGCCATCCACACAACGCTGCCGGCCAGCTTCACCGGCAACAACCGGGCGGCTGCCATCGAGGTGGATCGCACTGGCCGCCTGCTTTACACCTCCAACCGCGGCCATGACAGCCTTGCGGTCTTCACCTTGGATCCCGAGAGCGGACTGCCGACGCCGATCGGCAGCCTGTCGAGCGGGGGACGTACGCCGCGCACCTTCGCCTTGGCACCGGATGGCCGCCAGCTGTTCGCCCTCAACGAAGACAGCGACAGCATCGTCTCCTTCCGGGTCGACGAGACCCGGGGGATCCTCGAACCAACGGGCACGGTGGTGCGCTGCGGCAGTCCGGTGTGCCTGGTCTTCAGTCGTTAAGGCCGCCGCCCCGGTGGCTTACACCAAGGTGGCCCCTCTCGATCACGTTAAGTACACACGGCCGCTGCAGCCAGCGCCTGACCTTCAAGGAGTTCTCCCATGTACCCCCGATCAGCGGTACTCGCAGACCTCGCCCCCCAGGGCGTTCTCAGGGCAGCGATCAACTACGGTAATCCGGTACTGGCCCAGCGCGGCCCAGATGGCCAGCCAGCCGGTGTCTCTGCGGCCCTGGCCGACGCTCTGGCTGGGCGCCTGGGCGTGCCGGTGCAGTTCACCACCTACGACGCTGCCGGTAAGGTCTTCGCCGCCCTCGTAGAGAATGCCTGGGATCTGGCGTTTCTCGCCATCGAACCCGTGCGGGCTGTGCAGATCGACTTCAGCCACCCCTACGTCATCATCGAGGGCACCTATCTGCTGCGTGACGACGATCCGGCCCGGGCCGTGGCCGAACTGGATCGGAGCGGCCGCCGTCTCGCCGTGGGGCAGGGCGCCGCCTATGACCTCTACCTGAGCCGCACCCTGACCCAGGCCGAACTGGTACGCGCACCGACCTCGGCGGCGGCGGTGGACTGGTTCGTCGACCAGCGCCTGGATGCCGCCGCCGGCGTGCGCCAACCGCTGGAAGCCTATGCCCGGGCTCATGCCGGCTACCGGGTGCTGGCCGACAGCTTTACCGAGATCCGCCAGGCCATGGCCGTACCCAAGGGACGCAGCGCCGGCGCGGCCTTCATCCGTGAGTTTCTGGACGAACAGATCCGCAACGGTTTTGTCGACCGCGAACTCGCCGCCAGCGGCCAATCGGAAGCACGCGTCGGACCCGCACTGAGCCGCTGATGTCGCCCAGGCCAGGCGTGCGAACAGCACGCGTCGACCCTCTCGCCAGCGCTTACCAGACTGTTGACGGCGCTGCAGATGGCAATGGGCGACTAGCTCGACTCCTTGGCCAGGTCTTCTCCTAGCCGCGCACACCAGCGTCGATACAGCGGCTCGGCCACTGCCATCACTACGACCAACCGCAGGATCTGCATGGCGGTGACGGTGCCTACGCCCAGCCCCAGGGCCTCGGCCGTCAGGTACATCTCGGTGGTGCTACCCGGCGTCATACCCAGGCCCAGGGTGGTGAACGGCAGGGCGAATACCTGGGCCAGCAGCCAGGCGATCAGGAAGGTGGCGATCAGGCAGAGCAGGGTGTAGAGCGTTGCCAGCAAGAGGAAACGTGGCGAGCGGCGAAAGAAGGCGCGATCGAAGTGGCATCCCAGGGTGACCCCGATAAGCACCTGGGCCAGGTGGCTGACGGTCGGCGGCAGGCTGGTGGTCAGGCCGGTGGACGCGGTGACCAGGCAGCACAACGCCAAGGGGCCGAACATCCAGGGATTGGGCCAGCCGCGCCGCTTCCAGGCCAGGGCAGCCACCAGGCCGGCCGCTAGCAGCGGTGCCAGCCAGCGCCAGTCCGGCGTGGGCGGCACATGGGCGGCATGGGCGATACCCGGCACGCCCCAGAGCATGGCCGGCGGCACCACCAGCACGATGATCACCAGCCTCAGCGTGTGGGCCGCGGCGACCTTGGGCGCATCGGCGCCATGGCGGTCGGCCAGATTGATCATCTCGGCGAAATTGGCCGGCATGAAGGCGAAGAACGCGGTCTTGGGTTCCGTGCCCAGGCGCTGCACGACGGTGATGCCGAGCAGCGCCAGCACCAGGGTGGCGACGGCCGCCAGGACCATTAGTGGCAGATGGCCGAGGACCTCGGTCAGTACCGTCGGGGTGAAGTGCAAGCCGATCGCCGTGGCGATCAGCCATTGTCCGGTCGGCCGGCCATGGGGAATGGCAGTGATGCGCCAGCCCAGGCAGCGGCAGAGCGTCACCGCCATCAGGGCACCGGTAATCCAAGGGAGTGGCCAACTCACCAGGCTGGCGATCCAGCCGCCGAGCAGGCCAACGAAGGGGGTAGGCCACCAGGGGCGAGGAGCGAAGCGAGAAGTCGACATGACGTTGTACCGCGATCCGGTTGCAGGGGTTCAGGGACGCAGATGACCGACGAAGGCCTTGGCCACTGGCGATAGCGCACTGTAGCGGCGCACCACCAAAACGATGGCGCGGCTGGCCCAGGCTTCATCCAGTTCCAGGGCCACCAGTTTCATGGGCTTGAGGTAGGGTCGCACGATGGACTCGGGCAGCACGCACAGGCCCAGACGAATCCCCGCCAATCGGCACATCGCCTCGAAGCTGCTGATCCGCACCCGTTGGCGGATGTCGCGCTCGAGCAGGGTCGCCTGGCGCGAGAGCAGGGCGTTCATCGAGCTTTCCACATGAGGACCGATGAATTCGTGGTCCAGGGTCTCGGCGAAGCTTACCCGCTTGCGCCCGGCCAGGGGGTGATCCGCAGCGGCGATCACCACCAGTCGCTCGCGACGATAGGCGAAGGTCTCCAGATCCAGGGTGGCGGTATCGGCCGCGACGATGCCCACGTCCGCGCGGCCGTCCGCCACCGCCTGGACGATGCTGCTGCCCACCCGCTCCTCGATGTCGACATCCACTCGGGGATAGAGGCTCATGAAGCTGGCGAGATCTGGCGTCAGGTGATTGGTCAGCGCCGAGGTGATGGCCTGCAGGCGGATGTGGCCGGTGGCGCCACTGCCGTGTTCGTTGAGCTCCAGCTGCATCAGGCGCAGATCGTCATGCACTCGCTCCACGTAGTGGAGCATGGTCTCGCCGGCCGGGGTGAGGCCCACGCCACGGGCGTGACGGATGAACAGCGCTACCCCGACCTGGTCCTCCAGTTCGCTGATTCTCTTGCTCACGGCGGAGACCGCCAGGTGGCAGAGCCGCGCAGCCCGGGTGACGTTGCGCTCCTGGGCGACTATCCGGAAGACGTTCAGGCTGACCAGGTCGTAGCGTGGGGGAGAGCCGCTCATGGGCGATCCTCGCAGGACGGTCAGGGGGCGACGGCCAAGGCCCGTTCGAAGAAGTCCGGTGTACCGAAGTTGCCCGACTTGAGCGCCAGGGCGATATCGCCCTGGGCGCCGCTGCCCAACGTCCAGGGGACCCCGGGCGCGATGGGCGCGCCGATACGCAGGCTGGAGATTGCCAGCGCCTTGACCACCGCGCCTGAGGTTTCGCCCCCGGCCACCACCAGGCGTGTCACGCCGCGCTCACGCAGGCCCTGGGCGATACGCGCCAGGGCGTCTTCGACCAACTGGCCGGCGCGCTCGACGCCCAGTTGCGCCTGGGCCTTGCGTACCTCTTCGGGATCGGCGCTGCCATAGATGAGGACTGGTTCCTGCGCCAGGCGCTGCTCGGCCCAGGCCAGGGCGGCGCCGACCTGATCGTCGCCAACGGCCAGGGCCAGGGGGTCGAGGCGGAAGCCGGGTTTGTCCTTGAGCCAGACGGCCACCTGGCCGCGGGTCGCCGTGGAACAGCTGCCCGACAGCACGGCGGCATGCCCGGGTGCGGCTGGCAGCGCTGCCGCTTCGGCATGGGCGGCCAGTAGGCCCCGACGGCGGAAATTGGCCGGCAACCCCAGGGCTACGCCGGAGCCCCCGGTGACCAGCGGATGATCCGCCACGGCTGCGCCTATGGCGTGCAGGTCGGCATTGTCGATGGCGTCGACGATGGCATGGCGGATGCCCTGTGCCTGCAGGTCGGTCAGGGCCGTGGCCAGCGCTGTGCTGCCCTGGCGCACCTGTGGCAGGCGCACCAGGCCGACGGGATGGGGCGTCTGGGCCTGTAGTACCCGCACGAGGTTGCTGTCGGTCATGGGCGTCAGCGGATGGTGGCGCATGCCCGACTCGGCCAGCGGCTGGTCACCCACGAACAACTGACCGAGGTAGAGCGTCCGGCCGTTCTCGGGGAAGGCGGGGCAGGCGATGCTCAACGTGGCGCCCAGGGCTTCGGCCAGGGCGTCCGCGACCGGTCCGATGTTGCCGGCCGCGGTGGAATCGAAGGTGGAGCAATACTTGAAGAAGAACTGCCGGCAACCCAGCTCCTGCAGATAGGCGAGGGCCGCCAAGGACTGGGCGACCGCCTCGGCGGCGGGCAGGGTACGGGACTTGAGGGCGACCACCACGGCATCGGCGTCGGCGGGCAGCGGACCCTCTGGCACGCCCAGTACCTGGACGGTACGCATGCCCTGGGCCACCAGGGTGCTGGCGAGGTCGGTACCGCCGGTGAAGTCGTCAGCAATGCAGCCCAGGAGCGGCGTGGCCATGGTGATTTTCCTTGTTCTTGTCATGGATACCCGGGGCGCGAATGTCCCCGGGAGGAACGGGTACCGCCTTAGCCGCGCAGCACCTGGGCAACCGCCTGGCCGAAAGCGGCGCAGCCCAGGCTGCCACCCAGGTCGGCGGTACGCTTGGCCGGATCTTCCAGCACCTTGTCCACCGCCTGGTCGATCGCCGCGGCCGCTTCCTGCAGCTTGGCGTTGCCACGGTGCTCGCCCATCCAGTGCAGCATCATGCCGATGGACAGGATCATCGATACCGGGTTGGCCTTGTCCTGGCCGGCGATGTCCGGCGCCGAGCCATGCTGGGCCTGGGCGCAGCAGTGGATGTTGCTGGCCATGATGGAGCCGGCGAGGCCCAGGCTGCCGGAAAGCTCGCTGGCCAGGTCGCTGATGATGTCGCCATAGAAGTTGGTAGCCACCAGCACGTCGAAGCGCTCGGGGTTGCGCACCAGGTGCGCGGTGGAGGCGTCCACCAGCAGGTCGTCCAGCTGCACCTCTGGGAATTCCTTGGCCACGTCGCGTACGCACTCGAGGAAGAGCCCGTCAGTCATGTGGAAGCTGTTGGCCTTGTGGATGGCGGTGACCTTGCGGCGCCGCTTCATGGCCAGTTCAAAGGCTTGCCGTGCGATACGCTCGCTGCAGTGCCGGGTGATCTTGCGGATGGACAGCGCCATGTCCGGGGAGGGCATCACTTCGCCCCAGCCGCGGCTCATGTTGCGGTCCGGATAGAAGCCCTCGGTGGCTTCACGCATGATCACCAGGTCCATGCTCTTGCCTTCCTTCATGTTGGAGGCAAGGAACGGGCGGGTGCGTGCCGGGCGTACGTTGGCATAGAGATCGAGGCCGATGCGGAAGCCGGCGGAGACGTTGCGGCCGCCTTTTTCCGGTGCAGGGTAGTCGGCATGGGACTGGGTGCCGAGGATCACGCCATCGTAGGTCTTGGCCTTTTCGAGGGTCTCGTCACGCAGGGTGATGCCGTACTTCTCCAGGCTGGTGAAGCCGACGTCGTCGTAGTCGAAGGTCAATCCCAGGCCGAACTTCTCGTTGGCGACATCCAGCACGGACATCGACGCCTGGATGATTTCGGGACCGATACCGTCGCAGGGCAGGACCAGAATGCGCATTGTTTTCTCCTTGTAGATTCTGTGGGGACGTCGGTCTGGTGGCTGAGTCTGCAGGGGTCGAAGCCTGACCAGAACGCTTTGTACTTTATGTCATCTAAAAACAATCTATGCAACGGGTGAGTGACGAAAAAGGTGTGTCGATTCGCGGTTGGCGAACGTGTGCGCTCAGCGCCCGGCAGTGTCCGGACGTGCGGGGAGGTTGTCGGGCTAGGTAGACGGGAGAATCAGGCCGGCTGCTTTTCCGCGTCTTCCTCGGCGGCTTCCAGTTGGCGATCCTGGGCGGCTTTGAGACGGCTGACTTCGTCCAGGTGCTGGTGCAGGAAAACCGCCGCCTCTTCGCGACTGCCGCCTTCGAGCAGGTCGAGGATATGCAGGTGTTCCTGACTCTGGCCAATCTGACGCGAGCGCTCGACGTTGGAGCGGTAGGCCATGAAGCGGCGCAGCTGGTTCTGCCGGCGGATGGCTTCGAGCAGGAAGACGTTACCCGAGCAGCGCACCAGCAATTCGTGGAAGCTGGAGCCGATCTCGAACAACTGGGCACGGGACAGGGTGAAGAGTTCGCCATCCAGCAGCCGTTGCTGCCGCTGGCGGGCCTGGGCGAAGGCGCGTTTGTCGATGCGATAGCCCGGCTCGCGCAGGGCGAAGGGCTCGATGGCCATGCGGAAACGATAGCTCTGGATATGGGCTTCGCTGTCGTGCAGGAAGGTATTGATCTCCCACCCCTGGCCAGGGCGGCGTTCGATCATGGCCTCGCTCGCCAGACGGTTGAGCACCTTGAGCAACTGGCCGCGGGGGATCTGGTAGCGCCGCAGCAATTCGGCCTCGAAGAAGCTGCTACGGACGTCGCCGCGCAGCATGTCGTCCACCACCCGCAGGTAGAGTTCCTCGTAGGGATCGTCCTCGCTGGGCAGTGCCGCCTGCTCGATGGTGCTGGCGTTACGGGTCAGGAAGAAGCCGCGATTGGGCTCTTTGCGGGCCAGGCCCAGTTCTTCCAGAAGGGCGAAGCCGCGGCGCACCGGTGAGCGGGAGACGCCCAGCTCCTTGGCGAAAGCTTCTTCGCGCAACGGATCTCCGGCTTTCATCGAGCGGGCACGGGCAAGATCGATGATGCGCGGGGCGAGTTGTTCGGCGAGGTCTTTTTTCATCGGGAGTCTTCTGGACGTCGGGTACCGGAGGGCAGGTACTGCAGAGGCTGGCCAGCCGGGTCTGGCGGATCGCCCTGACGTTACCATAACCATGGCCAACCAGAGCGGGCGACGGCGCCGGACGCGCCGTCGCCAAGGTCGTCACCGGGCCGAGTACAGCGGGAACAGGCCCAGGGCCATGGAGACCGCCATGAGCAGGAAGCTCAGGGCAAAAGCCCACTTCATGGTGTACTTCTGGTGGTCGCTGAATTCCACCCCGGCCAGACCCACCAGCAGATAGGTGGAAGCCACCAACGGGCTGAGCAGGTGCACGGGCTGCCCGATCAGCGAAGCCCTGCCGATCTCCGCCGCGCCGATGCCATAGGCCTCGGCCGCGTGGGCCAGTACTGGGAGCACGCCGTAGTAGAAGGCATCGTTGGACATGAAGAAGGTACCGGGGATGCTCAACAGGGCAGTGATGGGTGCCAGGTAGTT
>CAUQPA010000150.1:0-8114 GCA_963519325.1 uncultured Pseudomonas sp.
AATCGCTACCAGCAGGCCGGCGGCGGTGGTCACCAGGGCCTTGGAGATACCGCCGGCGAGGATGGGCGCATTGGCCATGCCGTCGTTCATGAAGGCACTGAAGATATCGATCATGCCGAACACCGTGCCGAGCAGCCCCATCAGCGGGGCCAGGGCGGCGATGCTGCCGAGGGTGTTGAGATAGCGTTCGAGATCGTGCACCACGCGGCTGCCCGCTTCCTCGATGGCTTCCTTCATGATGTCGCGACCATGGCGGGAATTGGTCAGGCCCGCGGCGAGGATGTCGCCCAGCGGCGAGCCGGCGCGCAACTCACGCAAGCGTTCGGCGTTGAGCTGCTTGTCCTGGATCCAGCGCCAGACCTGGGCGAGCAGGTTGGGCGGCGCGACCCGGCTGCGCCTCAGGGTCCACAGCCGCTCGGCGATGATGGCCGTCGCCAGGATGGAACTGAGGATGATCGGCAGCATCATCCAGCCGCCCGCTTTGACCATTTCGAACACGAGACCGTTACCCCCGCCGCAAAATGCGGCCACTCTAGCACGAACGCCGGAGGGCCGGTCCAAGGGCTCATGAGCGAGAGCAGGCGAAAGCGCCGGGGAAGCGGATCGGGCCCGCGCTCGGGTTTACGCAGGGTCGATGGGCAGTCCGACCGGGCCGCCCAGCGACACAGGGGCGTTGCACCGCCGTCTGGCCGACGCGCAGCAGCCGTTGACCAGGCTCTCAGGGCGTCGCCGGGGGCGTCCGCCACCAGCGACGCTCCTGGCGCTGCCCACGCGGTGCCTGCCAACGCCCGAGGGTCCACGTCAGGGCGCCAAGCTCGGCGGTGTCATAGGGCAACACGCCGCGCTCGCGATAGCGTTCCAGGACCTGCGGATGAGGATGGCCGTAGCGGTTGTGGCGGCCGCGCGAGATCAGCACGCCGCGGGGCGCCACGGCGGCGATGAAGGCCGCACTGGAGCCGCTGCGACTGCCATGGTGCGGGGCGCTGAGCCATTCCGCTGCGAGCGGCAGGCCGCTGGCCACCAGTTCGCTTTCGCGGCGCTCGTCGATGTCGCCGGTCAGCAACAGGCGCTCGCCACTGGCCTCGACCCTCAGCACGCAGGAGGCGGCATTGGAGTCCGCGTTGGCGCGCCACCAGGTGGTGAAGCCGACCTCGTTCCAGATCCAGCTGGGGCCGTCCTCGCAGCCCTGCGCCTGCAAGCGCGGCTCGAGACGCCCGGCCTCGCCGCTGAGCACCCGACCCGGAGGCAAGCCCTGGGCCACGGCCGGCGCGCCGCCGGCATGGTCGGCATCGGCATGGCTGAGCAGCAACACATCCAGGCTGTCCAGGCCGGCGCCGCGCAGATTGGGCAAGACCACCCGGGCCCCGCTGTCGTAGCTGCCCAGCCGTGGCCCGGCGTCGTAGAGCAGGGCATGATCCCGGGTGCGCACCAGCACCGCCAGGCCCTGCCCCACGTCCAGCACGGTGATCCGCGCCTGGCCCGGCGCCGGTGGCGGGATTGGCGGAAACAGCGCCGGCAGCATGAGCAGCGCGCCAAAGCCGCGCAGCGGCAAACCCGCTGGCAAGAGGGCGAGCAAGGCACCCAGGCCGGCCAGCCCGAGTGCCCAGGCGGGAGCGAGTGCCGGCTGCCAGGCCGTGGCCAGCTGCGCCAACCACTCAAGCAGCCAGAGCAGGCCGTGCAGGAGACCGCCCGCCAGCAGCAGCGCGGGATCGCCCAGTGGCGACCACACCACGGACAGCGCCGTCCCCACCAGCGCCAGGGGCACGATGAAGATATCCATCAGGGGTACGGCGACCACATTGGCCAGAGGGCCGCTCAGGCTGAGCGGCAGGCCCAGCGCCAGCAACAGCGGCGCCTGGCCCAGGGTCATGCACCCCTGGGCGCGTCCCAGGCTGACCGACCAGGGCAGGCGTCCCAGGCGCCCGGCGAAACTCCACAGCAACACCAGCACGGCGCCGAAGGACAGCCAGAAGCCTGACAGGAGTACCACCAGTGGATTGGCCGCCAGCACCAGCACCAGGGCCGCCAGGAGCGCGTCGCCGAGGCGTACCTGCTGGCGACCGAGTTGCCAGAGCAGCCCGAGGGTGACCATGACGCAGGCGCGCTGGACCGGCACCTCGAAGCCGGCCAGCAGGCCGTAGCCCAGGGCGGTGGCGATGGTCAGCACCGCCGCGGACAGCCGCCAGGGTAGGCGCCGCGGCCAGTAGCCACGGCGCGCCAGGCTGACCACCCCGGCATAGACACCGAGGGCGATCAGGCCGATGTGCTGACCGGAAATCACCATCAGGTGTACGGTGCCGGTGTCCTGGAACAGCTGCCATTGGGCATCGGTGATCCCCGAGGCGTCACCTACCACCAGGGCCGCGAGCAAACCGCCCTGCCCCACCGGATCGCGGGTGTGCAGGTATTGACGAATGCCGTCGCGCCAGGTCGCCAGGCCACTGGCAGCGCTGAGTCGCTGGCCGTCCTTGACGCTGCCGGTGGCGCCGATGCCCTGGGCCAGCAGCCAGGCTTCGCGATCCTGTCCCAAGGCATTGCTCAGGCCGGCCGGACTGCGCAACTCCACGGCCAGTCGCCAGCGCTCGCCGGCCAGGGGCCGAGGTCCGCCGTGCCAGTTGAGGCGTATCCGCGCCGGTAGCCGCAGCTCACGACGGCTGGTCGGCTGGCTCAGCATGAAGCCGACCGAGTCGGCCTCCACCGCCGGCAGGCCACTCACCTGGCCTTCGATCCAGAGCACTCGCTGCTCGAGTGCCGGATCCAGGCGATCGTCCAGGGCCCAGTGGGCATTGAGCACTGCCCAGGCCAGGCCGAGGCCGAAGGCACCCAGGACCACCAGCCGCGTCCCCAGCAGCACGGTGGCTACCGCGGCGAGGGCGGCCAGCGCGGGGAACGTGGGCAGAGCCGGCAAGGCGCGCAGGACCAGCACACCCAGGGCGAACGCGAGCAGAGCGGCGCGCATCAGGACTCCATCCGTGGAGAACCAGCAAGGCTTCAGATGCGCGGATTAGAGCAGTTCGGCGGCCGGAGGGCCAGGGGCGTACAGCCACCTGGCCCGGCGCGGTGATCAGTCGTAGCGCAGGGCTTCGGCCGGCGAGGTGCGCGAGGCGCGCCAGGCGGGATAGAGGGTTGCCAGGAAGCTCATGCTCAGGGCCGCCACGGCGATCAGCACCACGTCCTCCAGCTCCAGCCGCGACGGCAGGTTGCTGATGAAGTACATGTCGCCGCCGAACAGCTTGTGGCCGAGCAACCGCTCCAGTGCCGCGATCCACTGGCTGACGTTGAGCGCCGCGATGACGCCCAGGATGCCGCCGATGAGGGTGCCGACCAGACCGATCACCGTGCCCTGGACCATGAACACTGCCATGATCTGGCCGGGCGTGGCGCCCAGGGTACGCAGGATGGCGATGTCCGCCTTCTTGTCGGCCACCACCATGATCAGGGTGGCGATGATGTTGAACGCGGCCACCGCCACGATCAGCAGCAACAGCAGGCCGATCATGGTCTTTTCCATCTGCATGGCCTGGAACAGGCTGCCCTGGGTGCTGGTCCAGTCACGTGCCTGGTAGCCGTCGCCCAGGGCCCTGGCCACGTCACGGGCGATGCGCGGCGCCTGGAACAGGTCGTCCAGCGCCAGGCGGATGCTCTCCACCTGGCCCGGCTGCCAGCCCTTGAGCGGCGCGGCATCGGCCACGTTGACCAGGGCCAGGGAGGCATCCAGCTCGGCACCGACCTTGAAGGTGCCGACCACGGTGAAGCGGCGCAAGCGCGGGGTGATGCTGCCGGTGGCACCCACCTCGGGGATGATCACCGTGACCTGGCTGCCCACCTCGAGCTGGAAGCGCCGGGCGGCGATCTCACCCAGCACGATGCCGAATTCGCCGGGCTTGAGGGCGTCGAGGCTGCCCTGGGTCATCCGCTCGCCGACGATGGAGACGCGTTTCTCCTGGCTCGGATCTATGCCGTCCACCAGCAGCGGCTGCATGCGACCGCGCACCGAAAGCATGCCCTGCAGCTGGGTATAGGGCACCGCCGCCAGCACATGGGGCTGCTGTTCGGCCTTGGCCGCCAGCGGGCGCCAGTCATCCAGCGGCTGAGCCGCGCTGATGAAGGCATGGGGCACCATGCCGAGGATGCGGCCGCGCATTTCTTCCTGGAAGCCGTTCATCACCGACAGCACCAGGATCATGGCCAGCACGCCCAGCGCCAGGCCGAACATGGAGACCAGCGAGAAGAAGGAGATGAAGGACCTGCGCCGCTTGGCGCGGGTGTATCTCAGGCCGATGAACAGCGAAAGCGGTCTGAACATGGCGACCTCAGCCCTGCCGCGCCGGCGTGGCGTCGACCAGATGGCCTTCGTCCAGGCGCAGCATCCGGTCCATCTGGCCGGCCAGCGCCTGGTCGTGGGTCACCACCAGGAAGGCCGTGCGCAGCGAGGTGGACAGCTCCAGCATCAGGTCCTGGATGCCGTGGGCGGTGTGCTGGTCGAGGTTGCCGGTGGGTTCGTCGAGCAGCACCAGCTTGGGCTGGTTGACCAGCGCCCGGGCGATGGCCACGCGCTGGCGCTCGCCACCGGACAGCTCGGCCGGCTTGTGGCCCAGGCGATGGCCGAGACCGACCCGCTCCAGCAGCTTGGCGGCGCGCTCGCGGGCCTCGCCGATGGAGGCCTTGCCGATCAGCAGAGGCATGCAGACGTTTTCCAGGGCGCTGAATTCGGGCAGCAGGTGGTGGAACTGGTAGACGAAGCCCATGGCGCGATTGCGCAGGAGGCCGCGGGCCTTCTCGTTGAGCGCCGACAGCTCCTCGCCGTCGAGCCAGACACTGCCGCTGCTGGGGGTATCCAGGCCGCCGAGCAGGTTCAACAGGGTGGTCTTGCCCGACCCCGAACTGCCGACGATGGACACCCGCTCGCCCGGTTGCAGGGTCAGCTGGACGTTGCTCAGCACCTCGACGGTCTGGGGGCCTTCCTCGTAGCGCTTGCCCAGGTCCTGGCAACGCAAAACGGCTCGATCATTCATAACGCAGGGCCTCAGCGGGTTGGGTACGGGCGGCGCTCCAGGAGGGATAGAGCGTGGCCAGGAAGCTCAGGGCAAAGGACGCGCCGCAGACCAGCAGGACGTCGTGCAGCTGCAGCTGCGCCGGCAGGTAGTCGATGAAATACACCTCGGCGTTGAGGAACTGGTGGCCGGTGACCCGCTGCACCCAGGCCAGGGCGGCGCTGACGTTGAGCGCGGCGAGCACGCCCAGCAGGCAGCCGATGGCGGTGCCGATGACGCCGATGAAGGTCCCCTGGACCATGAATACCGCCATGATCTGCCGGGGCGTGGCGCCCAGGGTGCGCAGGATGGCGATGTCGGATTTCTTGTCGGTCACCACCATCACCAGGGTGGAGACGATGTTGAAGGCGGCCACGGCAACGATCAGCAGCAGGAGCAGGCCGATCATGGTCTTTTCCATGCCGATAGCCTGGTAGAGATTGCCGTGGGTGCGGGTCCAGTCGCGGGCGTACCAGTCGTTGCCCGGCAGCTGGCGAGCGATGTTCCAGGACACGTCGGGCGCCTGGAACAGGTCGTGCAGCTTCAGGCGCACGCCCTGTACCGCTTCCGCCGGCCAGCGCTGCAGCCGCGCGGCGTCCTCGATGTCGATCAGGCCCACCGAGCCATCCAGCTCGCCGGCGCCGACGCTGAAGATGCCCACCACGGTGAATCTCTTCATGCGCGGAAACATGCCGGCCGGCGTCACGGCCACTTCCGGGGCGATGTAGGTGAGCTTGTCGCCGACCTTGACGCCCAGTTTCTCGGCGGCCAGGGAGCCGATGATGATGCCGAATTCGCCCGGCTTGAGGTCGTCGAGCCGGCCCTCGCGCATGAAGCTGGGGATGATCGAGACCTTGGGCTCCTCGGCCGGATCGATGGCGTTGAGCAATACCGTCTGCACCGCCTTGTCGTGG
Source organism: uncultured Pseudomonas sp. (assembly GCA_963519325.1). Classification (GTDB taxonomy): domain Bacteria; phylum Pseudomonadota; class Gammaproteobacteria; order Pseudomonadales; family Pseudomonadaceae; genus Chryseomonas. The sequence continues at coordinate 5,948 of CAUQPA010000150.1, forward strand.
GCCAGCATGCCCTGCAACTGGGTGAAGGGCGCCACCGCGGCCACCTGGCTGTTCTGCAGCGCCAATTCGCGCACGCTGCGCCAGTCGTTGACCGGCTGGTAGGACTCCACCGTCGCATGGGGAATCATGCCGAGGACGCGATCGCGCATCTCGCGGTCGAAGCCGTTCATGACCGACAGCACCACGATCATCACGACCACGCCGAGGGCCAGGCCGATCATGGAGGTGAGCGAGATGAAGGAGACGAAATGGTTGCGGCGCTTGGCGCGGACGTAACGCAGGCCAAGGTAGATCGGCAGGGGTCTGAACATAGGCTCGCTTGCACGGCGGAAAGACGTAGGCGCCCTGCGGGTTGGACGGCGACACCGTGCCGGCTCGCCGGCTACACTCGGGGCCATCACCCACGGAGCGGCCCGACATGACCACCCCAGACGCGCGTGAACGGCGGGAATACTATCGCATCACCGACCGTATCGCACTGCAAATCAGCCCTGCCGACGGGGTCCCCGGCGAGACCGCGCCGCTGTTCGCACTCCTGAGTGAACTGCATCAGCTGGAATTCGAATCCCGTCACCTGCTGCGCAACCTGGACGAGCGCGACCGCGCCGTCACCGCCTGCCTGCGGCTGGTGCACAAGCGCCTCGACCTGCTCGGCCAGGCCTTCACCTGGAACCTCCTGCACGACAGCGGCGCCACCCGCGACGTGGTGCTGTCCGAGGGCGGCCTGGCCTTCGTCGACGCCGAACCCTATGCCCTGGGCACCCGGCTCGACCTGCGCATGGCCCTGCCGCCCCAGGGCCTGGGCCTGCAGGTGCTGGCCGAGGTGACCGGTTGCCAGGCGGTAGCCGGCGGTTACGAAATCGGCACCAGCTTCATCGCGCTGGAAGACGCCCAGCGCCAGTTGCTGGCCCGCCATGTCCTGCGCCAGCAGGCCCGGGTCCGCCGCGCCGACCGCGGAGACGAGGCGTGAATCGCACCTGGCTGGCGCTCCTGCTGCTGGGCGCCGCCCTCCCCGGCGGCGCCGAGACCCTGCAGATTGCACTCGGCCAGCAGGGCGATCCCGGCACCCCTCTGCCGGCACGCGGTGACAGTCGTAGCCAGGTGCTGGAGCGCTTCGGCCTGCCCGACCCAGAGCACGCCCCCGTCGGCCGGCCGCCCATTCGCCGCTGGGACTATCGCGAGTTCAGTGTCTACTTCGAAAACGACCGGGTGCTGGATGCGGTCCGCGAACCGCGGCGCCCGGTCCCCTCACCCTAGCGCCAAGGAGCCTTCATGACCCTTATTTACGGACACCGCGGCGCCCGCGGCGAAGCCCCGGAAAACACCCTGGCCGGCTTCGAGCTGTGCCTGGAGCTGGGCGTCAGGCGCTGCGAGCTGGATCTGCACCTCTCCCGGGACGGCGAGCTGGTGGTGATCCATGATCCGACCCTGAAACGCACCACCGGCCGTGGCGGCAAGGTCAGCGAGAAGCTCGTCGCCGACCTGGTGGCCCTGGATGCCCGCCAGGGCGGACCGGTCTGGCCACGTCCCAGCCCCATCCCGACCCTGCGCGAGCTGTTCGAGCAATGCCACTTCGAGCACTGGCAACTGGAAGTGAAGAGCGCCTCGCGGGTGCGCGCGGCGCAGACCGTCAAGGCCATCGCTCAGCTGGTTGCGGAGTTCGGCCTGCAGGACAGGGTGACTGTGACCAGCTCCTCGCGCGAGGTCCTGCGCGCCCTGCAGCGCGATACGCCACACCTGGCGCGCGGCCTGGTGGCGGAATACGCCTGGCTGGATCCGCTCAAGGTCGCGGCCCACTACGGGTGCCACCTGCTGGCGCTGAACTGGACGCTGTGTACCCCGGAACGCCTGCTCAAGGCCCAGCGCCAGGGCCTGCATGTCTCGGTCTGGACGGTGAACGACGCCAGCCTGATGCGTCGCCTGGCCGATTTCGGTGCAGACAGCCTGATCACCGATTTCCCGAGCCTGGCGCGGCGAACGTTGGGGTAGCGGCCGGCGCGGCTCGAAGCCCGGGACGTGTTGGGCTTCGCTGCGCTCAACCCAACCTACGAAAGCCCAACCTACCGGCTGTCGCGGCCATGGCGGTCCGCCGACGCGGTCGCTCCTACGCGGTCTTGATCACAGATGATCGCGGCCATGGGCCGCTCCTACGGATCCTGTAGGAGCG
>CAUQPA010000151.1:0-8081 GCA_963519325.1 uncultured Pseudomonas sp.
TCGACTGGCGTGCTATTTGCCCTGATTTGGGTCAGCTCGACAGCGGCTTCCCGCCTTTCTACCGTGTGAACCTCTTAATCAGTGCCGAGTCCTAACGTCGCTACAGCCATCATGGCATTTAGCGATCGGTGGTCAGTCACCGGTCCTAGAGCGCCATAGTGAACATTTCAGTCGCTGGTAGCTGCTCGCCCAGTTGAAAGTTCGTGCATCGGTAACGCACAAGGATGGAACCATGAATTTGAAAGAACGCGGCATTTTGCATACGAACTCCTCGGCAATCTCGCTCGCGCACCGCTTGCTCGACCTCGCCGTGATCACATTGAGCGCCTACGTGGCTGGCACCTGGGCGTCGGAAACCGGCATGCGTCCCGAGCACTGGGTCGTCATCTTCCTGTCCTTGCTGATCTTCCACTTCCTCACCGAGCTGAACCATGTCTATGGTTCCTGGCGCGGCGAGCGCATCACCGACGAATTGCTGAAGATCGCCACCTACTGGGTGCTGACCTTCGCGACCGTGTTCATGGTCGACTACTTCTTCTTCGACCAGTCCTACCTCACGCCTGGCGTGATGCAGGGCTGGCTCGGCCTCACCCTGGGCACCCTGTGTGGCTATCGGGTGCTGCTGCGCTCCATCATGCATTCCCTGCGCAAGGCCGGTATCAACACCCGCAACGTCGCCATCGCCGGCAACGGCATGGTCGCGCAGCGCCTGGCGCATACCATCAGCACCGCGCCCTGGATGGGCCTGCACATCGCCGGTTTCTACAGCGACAACCTCGATACCGGTGAAGAAGGCGTGCCCAGCCCGGCCCTGAATGGCGACCTCGAGCGCCTGATGCAGGACGTCCGCGCCGGCCAGGTCGACAAGGTCTACATTACCCTGGGCATGGCCGACCAGAACAAGATCAACTGGCTGGTGCAGGAGCTGAGCGATACCACCGCCTCGGTCTACATCATCCCGGACATCTTCATGTTCCACCTGCTGCATGCCCGCAGCGAGAGCCTGGACGGCCTGCCCAGCATCAGCATCTTCGACACCCCGATGGATGGCGCCAGCCACATCGTCAAGCGCATCGAAGACATCGTGCTGTCCTCCATCATCCTGGCCATGATCTCGCTGCCCATGCTGGCCATCGCCATCGGCATCAAGATCACCTCCCCCGGCCCGATCTTCTTCAAGCAGAAGCGCTATGGCATGGACGGCAAGCCGATCGAGGTGTGGAAATTCCGCAGCATGAAGGTCATGGAAAATGGCGCCAAGGTCACCCAGGCGACCAAGAATGACTCCCGTATCACCCCGTTCGGTGCGTTTTTACGACGTACTTCTCTCGATGAATTGCCTCAATTCATTAATGTACTCCGCGGCGAGATGTCCATCGTCGGTCCGCGTCCCCACGCCGTCGCTCACAACGAGCAATACCGCAAGCTGGTGCAGGGCTACATGCTCCGCCACAAGATGAAGCCCGGCATCACCGGCTGGGCTCAGGTAAATGGCTGGCGCGGCGAGACCGATACGCTGGACAAGATGCAGAAGCGGGTCGAGTTCGATCTGGACTATATCCACCACTGGTCCTTCTGGTGGGACGTCAAGATCATCTTCCTCACGCTGTTCAAAGGCTTCATCAATAAGAACGCATACTGAGACCGGCCGGGACCTCGCGTCCCGCTCCTCAGCACGACGATCTGGAGCCTGGACTCCTGACTTTATTTACATCGGCAGCAAGCGATACCTGTGGACAGGCATTGCTGGGCTATCTGCCGTCGATACCTGTTGTCCGGACAACAGGAAAAGGTTTGAAGAATGATCAAGTCGATATTGGTGGTATGCGAAGGGAACATATGCCGCAGCCCGGTCGCAGAAGCACTACTGGCCAAGGCACTGGAAGGCCGTGACGTCGAGGTCGGCTCCGCGGGTATCCGGGCGCTGGTCGGTCATGGCATCGAGAAGACCGCACAGGAGGTATTGGGAGAAAACGGTATCGATTTCTCTACCCACAAAGCTCGCCAGGCGGACGCAGAGATGCTGCGCAAGGCGGACTTGATTTTGACCATGGAAGAGTTTCACTCACGCTCCGTCGAAAGTATTGCTCCTGAAGTCAGGGGTAAGGTTTTTCTGATCGGGAAATGGTTGAGCAATCAAGAAGTACCAGACCCTTATCGCCTTTCCAAAGAGATGTTTCAAAATGTCCACATACTTTTGACGCGCTGTGTAAACAGTTGGCTTCCATACATCAAATAGGGAAGAAGGAATTTCATGACCACGATGCCTCGCTTTACTCCCGAACTTAAGAACGAGTCGGATATCAACTTCTCCGCACTCTTCGGCATGTTGATCGATTACAAATGGCAGCTGCTGTCGGTAATCGGTATTTTCGCCGCGCTCGGCATCGGCTACGCCATCCTGGCCACGCCGATGTACTCGTCCAACGCCATGATCCAGATCGAAATGGAGAAGAAGGGCGTTACCCGACTGACCGACCAGACTACCGGCATGCCCCCGCCCATGCCCGAGGCGGTGACCGAGATCGAGCTGCTCAAGTCGCGCTCGGTGATCGGCAAGGCGATCGAGAACCTCAAGCTGGATATCGAGGTCAAGCCGCGCTACTTCCCCCTGATCGGCAACTTCGTCGCCCGCCGCTTCGAGCCGCAGAACGACACCGACGTCGCCTCTCCCCTGCTCGGCCTGAACAGCTTCGCCTGGGGCGGCGAGAAACTGGTCATCGACCAGCTGGAAGTGCCGGACAACAACCTCGACAAGCCGATGAAGCTGAAGGTCGAGGACAACCAGAACTTCACCGTCTTCAACGCCGATGACGAAGTGGTGCTGCACGGTGGCCTCGGCCAGCCGGTGAGCAATGCGGGCTACCAGATCAAGGTCGCCACCCTGCAGGCTCGCCCGGGCACCGAATTCACCATCATGAAGAAGCGCTTTTCCAAGACCATCCAGGAGTACCAGGGTCGCCTGGTCGCCGGTGAGCGCGGCAAGATGTCGGGCATCATCGGGATCGGTCTGCAGGATCCGGATCCGCTGAAGGCCCAGGCCATCGTGCAGGAAGTCGCGGACATCTACGTTCAGCAGAACATCGATCGCAACGCGGCCGAATCCACCCAGAGCCTGGAGTTCCTGCGCGCCCAGATCCCGGTCGTCAAGTCCGACCTGGAGAAAGCCCAGTCCGCGCTGAACTACTACCAGACCAACAAGAAGTCGGTCGACATCGACAGCGAGACCAAGGGCGTCCTGGAGCAGACCGTTGCGCTGGACAACCAGATCTCCGAGCTGAACCTCAAGCGCACCGAGATGGACCGCAAGTTCACTCGCCAGCACCCGGCCTACCAGGCGCTGATGAGCCAGCTGGGCCAGCTGCAGGCCGAGCGCGCCAAGCTGCAGAAGCGCGTCGAAGTGCTGCCGGAAACCCAGCAGGAACTGCTGCGCCTGAACCGCGACATCGAGGTGACCGGCCAGACCTACGCGCTGATGCTGAACAAGGCGCAGGAGCTGGAAGTCATCCGCGCTGGTACCGTGGGTAGCGTCCGTATCATCGACAACGCCAACGCCAACGTCGACGATCCTTCCGCGCCCAACAAGCCGCTGATCATCGCCGTCGCCATCATCCTCGGCGCCATCGTCGGCCTGGCCATCGTCTACACCCGCCACACTCTGCGTCGCGGTGTCGAGACCCCGGAAGCCATCGAGCAGATCGGTCTGCCGGTGTACGCCTCGATCCCCTACAGCAAGAACCAGGCGGACACCACCAAGGTGCTGGGCACCAAGCAGCCGGGCACGTCCTCGCTGACCGCCATCACCCACCCCACCGACCTGAGCACCGAGGCGCTGCGCAGCCTGCGTACCAGCCTGCACTTCGCCATGATCGAGGCGAAGAACAACATCCTGATGATCTCCGGTCCGAGCCCGGGCGTCGGCAAGTCCTTCGTGTCCTCGAACCTGGCCGCGGTGATCGCCGAGTCCGGCCAGCGGGTACTGCTGATCGACGGTGACATGCGCAAGGGCTACCTGCACAAGCTGATGAACGCCAAGCAACAGGACGGCCTGTCCGACCTGCTGAGCGGCCGCATCGCGCTGAACGACGCCATCAAGAAGACCGAAGTCGGCAGCCTGGATTTCGTCTCCTGCGGCCAGTTCCCGCCGAATCCGTCGGAACTGCTGATGAGCCTGAGATTCACCACCGTGCTGAAGAAATTCAGCGAGCTGTACGACATCGTGATCATCGATACCCCGCCGATCCTGGCGGTGACCGAGGCCGGCATCATCGGCAGCCACGCCGGTACCAGCCTGATCGTCGCACGTTTCGGCATGAACAGTGTCAAGGAGCTGGAGGCGACCAAGCGCCGCTTCGACCTCAATGGCATTCCGCTCAAGGGTGTGATCTTCAACGCCGTGGAACGCAAAGCCAGCAACTACGGCTCCTACGGCAACTACCACTACTCCTACGAGCAGGGTGGCAAGAGCTGAGGCAACACCCCGGCTGGACGGCCTGAAGGCCGTCCAGCCCATCCCTTCAGGGATCGCGGCAGTATTCGTACAGGCGCATCGAACGACAAGAAACTACCTCACACAGCGATTTCGAAGGGTTCGACCTAGAGCCCGGCCACGCTTGGCAGCCTTGGATCTCGACGCTGTACCGGATTGATGATTCTGAAGAACAGGAACACGCCAATGAACGTAGTCATGGTGCTCAACTACAAGGCCCCCAACGAAACCATCAGTTGTGTGGAGAGCATTCTCAAGCACTGCCCCTCCATCGACCACGCGGTGGTGGTGGACAATGATTCCCAGGACGGCTCCATCGACGTCCTGCAGCGCTGGCAGGCCGACAACGGCCTGAGCCAGGTCACCGTGCTCGCCAGTCCGCGCAACGACGGCTATGCCGGTGGCAACAACTACGGCATGCGCTGGGCGCTGGACAACCTGCCGGTCCAGCATTTCTGGGTCGTCAACAACGACGCCTACGTCAAGGACGATGCCTTCGCGCCGCTGCTGGCCGAACTGCAACGCGCGCCCAAGACCATCGTCGGCTCGGTGATCCTCAGCTCCCAGACCGGGCGCCTGGAATGCTACGGCGGCGGCATCCTCTATCCGCTGCTGGGCAAGTCCAAGCTGCTCGGCAAGGACATCACCGTCGCCGACATCGCCAAGCTGGAGCGCGAGCCGGACTACATCATGGGCTGCAGCATGGCGTTCTGCGCCAGCCTGCTGAGCGACGTCGGATTCATGGACGAAGCCTATTTCATGTACTCCGAAGAGGTGGACTGGCAGCACCAGGCCAAGCGCAAGGGCGTCGCCCTCAAGGTCTGCCGCGAGAGCCAGCTCTACCACTACGGCTCGATGAGCTCGGGTGGGCGCAGCGCCTTCTATCACTACTTCCGCAATCGCGCGGCGACCCGTTTCAACCGCAAATTCCACGGTACCCCGTTCGCCCTGGTTTCCGCGGTGCTGCTGTCCGGCATCACCGTGCTCAAGGAATTCAAGAATCCGAAACTGGCCTGGTCCGGCGTCAAGGGTGCCTTCAAGGGAGCGACGATGCATGTCTAACCTACGCACCCAGGCCTTCGGTATCGACTTCTTCACCGGTACCAAAGACCAGCTGCTGAGTGAAATCGCCCAGGACATCCACCGGCCCTACAGCTATATCGTCACGCCGAACATCGACCACGTGGTGCAGCTGCAGAGCAACCCCGACATGCGCGAGTCCTACCAGCGGGCCGGCAAGCGCATCTGCGACAGCCGCATCCTGCTGCCGATCCTCAAGTCGCTGGGCGTCGCCGTACCCGAGGTCATCACCGGCAGCGACCTCACCCTGAGCATCCTGCGCAAGGCCAACGACGAGCGGCTGAAGGTGGTGCTGATCGGCTCGAGCGAGACCGACGTGGGCAAGCTGCGGCGGATGTACCCGCACATGCAGCTGGAGCACTACAATCCGCCGATGGGCTTCATCAACGATCCGCTGGAGACGCAGAAGTGCGTCGACTTCGTGATGCAGCATCCGTCGGAGTTCATCCTCTACGCGGTGGGCGCTCCGCGGCAGGAAAAGCTGGCGCGTCAGATCGACAGCAGCCAGCGCACCGGCGTGGGCCTGTGCATCGGCGCCTCCATCCTGTTCGCCGTCGGCACCGTCAAGCGCGCCCCGCGCTGGATGCAGAAGGCCAAGCTGGAATGGCTGCACCGGATGTGTTCGGAGCCCAAGCGCCTGGCCAAGCGGTACGTGCACGATGCCCTGAGCATCCTGCCCATCTACCTCAAGGAACGCAGCAGTCGACGCACCTGAGAGGCTGCCCCGCAGCGTCTCGGCCGCAAGGAAGATGACCACCGGACCGCGCGTCCGGTGCTCCCGTCTGGATGGGTAGGTCTATGAGTATTCTTCGTAAAAGCACCGTTTCCTTCGTTCTCCTGATCCCGTTGCTGATCCTGCACCTGGACGTGTTCGGCGAAAGCCCGCACAACCCGGTCGGCATCCTCTACCTGAACGAGCTGTACCTGGCCATCTGCATGGCCTTCACCTTCTTCTACCTGCTGACCAGCATCGGTACCCAGCAGCGCGAATTCAAGATCCTGATGACCTACGCCGTCTATTCGTCGGTGGTCTTCATCGGCTTGCCGGCGATCTTCTCCTTCCTCTTCTACGGTCAGCCGCTGGTCTATGGCCTGATCGAGGAGCGGCGGATCCTGTTCAGCTTCGGCTTCGCCACCCTGATGTTCCTCGGTCGCAACATGACCGCCTCGCAATTCGAGAAGGCCCTGCTGATCACTGCCCTGCTGGCGGCGGTCATGGCCTGGATGTTCAAGTTCGGCGTCCTGCCCGACCTGCGCGACAAGCAGTCCTCCTTCGACCGCCCCGACCGCTCCTCCATCGGGGCGCCGGCGCTGTGCCTGGCCTACTTCTACTGCATCCAGACCTGGAACAAGGGCATCTCGCCGATCGATGGCTCGGCGCGCAACAAGACCATCCACATCGTGCTGGCCATGTTCTTCCTGCTGACCCTGGTATTCGGTACCCAGACCCGGCAGCTGATCGTGCTGGCGCTGTGCTTCACCGTGTTCTGCCTGAAGAGCAAGTCGATCGTCTGGATCTGTGTGGCCGGGCTGCTGGTGTCGCCGTTCTTCATCTTCCCCGACCTGATGAAGGTGCTCGGGCTGAACGTGGACTTCTACGCCCAGTCGGTGCAGGACGGTCCCACCGACGGCGTGCGTGAGCAGACCCTCGGCTACATCTTCTCCCACCTCAGTCAGAACCACTGGCTGCCCAGCGGCTCGCTGTCGCTGATGTGGAACAACGGCTTCATCCCCTATTTCGGCGAGTACTTCTTCCTCTCCGACGTGGGCGTGTTCGGCACCCTGTTCCGCTTCGGCTTCCTGTCCTTCATCATCATCCCGGTCTCGCTGTTCCTCTACTATCGCTGGGCGAAGATGCTGCACCCCGATACCGGTTTCGTGGTGACCGCGACCCTGGCCCAGCTGGTGATCTGGCCGCTGGCCGGTTTCTTCGAGTATCTCCAGGCCACCATCTGCTATCTGATGGTCATCCAGGCCCTGCGCGCGCTGCATGACTATCGGTCCGCGCCGGCCAAGGAGACCTACGTCAGCAGCCCCTATCCGCGCCCGAGCAGCCCGCTGGCTCGCCCGGCCTGATCCCTCGTGCTCCCGCGCTCGTCCTGACGAACGCGGGGGCCCCATGGAGTGTTCACCCCTACGATGTCGATGATCAAAAACAGCACCTGGAACATCCTGGGTGTCGTCATTCCGAGCGCCATCGCCCTACCCACCATGGGCGTGCTGTCGCGCCTACTGGGGGTCGAGCAGTTCGGCCTCTTCACCCTGGCCTTCGCCATCGTCGGCTATGCGACGCTGTTCGATGCCGGTCTCTCGCGGGCGGTGATCCGCGCCGTCGCCATGCACCATGGCGACAAGGGCCTCAACCGGCTGGTCATGGGCACCGCCACCGGCGCGGTGATCGGCCTGAGCCTGGTGGCGACCCTGCTGCTGTGGTTCGGCGCGGGCAAGGTGGTAAGCCTGCTGCACGTCTCGCCCGAGCATTTCGACAATGCCGTGGCCGGCTTCCGCTGGC
>CAUQPA010000152.1:0-8008 GCA_963519325.1 uncultured Pseudomonas sp.
AATGCCTGCGCTCGGTGATGCTTCGTTGAAAAAGGCTTCGGAATGCTCATTTACCACTCGTAAACTCCGCTTCCTCAGCGTTTTTCGCCTCGCCTGACCGTCGCTCGGCGACTTTTCGTACAGAGCCTAGGCCCTAGCGCCCGCCACCGATATCCAGCAGGGCGCCGGTGGTGTAGGAGGCTTCGTCCGACAGCAGCCAGAGGATGCCGGTGGCGATCTCCTCGGCCTCGCCCGCACGCCCCAGCGGGGTGGTCACACCCAGGCGCTCGGCGCGGCCGGGCTGACCGCCGCTGGCATGGATGTCGGTGAGGGTTACTCCCGGTCGCACTGCATTGACCCGCACACCGTGCGGACCCAGCTCCTTGGCCAGGCCGAGGGTCAGGGTGTCCAGCGCCGCCTTGCTGGCCGCGTAGTCGACGTATTCGTTGGGCGAGCCCAGGCGCGCGGCGATGGAGGAGACATTGACGATGGCGCCACCCCGGCCGCCGCGCTCCCGCGACAGGTGGCGGGCCGCCTCGCGGGCGCAGAGGAAGGCGCCATAGACGTTGACCTCGAACATCCGCCGCAGCCGCTCGGCGCTCATCTCCACCAGCGGCTGGGCGTGATCGACGATCCCGGCATTGTTGACGAAGCCATCCAGCCCACCGAAACGTTCCACGGTGCCGGCGAACAGCGCCTTGACCTGGGCCTCGTCGGACACGTCGCCGCGCATGGCCAGGGCTTGCGCGCCCAGGCCCTCGAGCTCGGCCAGGGTGGCCTGTGCCGCGGCCTCGTCCTGGCGGTAGTTGAAGGCGACGTTCCAGCCGCGGGCGGCGGCGCCCAGCGCCGTGGCGCGGCCGATGCCGCGACTCGCGCCGGTGATGAGCAGGGTCTTGCGCATGTTGAAAACCTCGGTCTGGAGAGAAGGCAGGACTGACGTCTAACCGTCTGATTGGTCGAAAAAAGCTTGGACGTCCCGGCCGTTTCGCCTAAAAGTAAGGCAACGGCACGCAGCGCATTTTCCGCGGCCACTTCGCGATCTGATTCCTAAGCGCTTGCAGAGGTCAATCCTGATGACGAGACCCCGCTTCATCTCGCCCAACGAAGTTTCCGCGCTCCGCACCAACATCCTCTCCAAGCTCACCTACGCCGTCGGCAAGGATCCCGACAACGCCCTCGACCACGACTGGTTCCAGGCCACCGCCCTGGCGGCGCGCGACTACATCGTCGATCGCTGGATGAGTCGTACCCGCGAGGCCTATCGCACCGGCCAGAAGCGGGTCTACTACCTCTCCCTGGAATTCCTCATCGGCCGCCTGCTGATCGACAGTCTGTCCAACCTGGGCATCCTCGAAGAGACCCGGCGGGCGCTGGCCGATCTGGGCGTCGACCTGGAACGCATCCGCGGCCTGGAGCCGGACGCCGCCCTGGGCAACGGCGGTCTCGGCCGCCTGGCCGCCTGCTTCATGGAAAGCATGGCGACCCTGGGCATCGCTAGCCATGGCTACGGCATCCGCTACGAACACGGCCTGTTCCGCCAGGTGATCGCTGATGGCTTCCAGCTGGAGCAGCCGGAGAACTGGCTGGACTTCGGCAACCCCTGGGAATTCGAACGCGCCGAGGTGGTGTACGAGATCGGCTTCGGTGGCCATGTCGCGCCCTATGGCGAGGGCGACCCCCGGCGGCAGACCTGGACCCCGGGCGAGCGCATCCGCGCGGTGGCTTACGACACCCCGGTGATCGGCTGGGGCGGGGAGGGCGCCAACACCCTGCGACTCTGGCGCGCCCGGCCGCTGGAGATCCTCCACCTGGAAACCTTCAACGCCGGCGACCACGTCGGCGCCGTGGCCAACGAGGCGCGGGCCGAGAGCATCTCGCGGGTACTCTATCCGGCCGACAGCAGCGAAGCCGGCCAGGAGCTGCGCCTGCGCCAGGAATACTTCTTCGTCGCCGCCTCCCTGGCCGACCTGACGCGTCGCCACCTCAAGCAGCACAACGACCTGCTCAGCCTGCCCGAGCACGTCGCCATCCAGCTCAACGACACCCACCCGGCCATCGCCGTCGCCGAGCTGATGCGCCTGCTGGTGGACGTCCACGGCATTCCCTGGGACGCCGCCTGGAACACCACCGTCGGCACCCTCAGCTACACCAACCACACCCTGCTGCCGGAGGCCCTGGAGACCTGGCCGGTGCAGCTGATGGAGCGCCTGCTGCCGCGCCACATGCAGATCATCTACCTGATCAATGCCCAGTTCCTCGATTCCCTGCGGGCCCGCGGCGAGACCGACGGCGGCATGATCTCCTACGTCTCCCTGATCGACGAAAGCCAGGGCCGCCGGGTACGCATGGGCAATCTGGCCTTCCTCGGCTCCCACAGCACCAACGGGGTGTCCGGGCTGCACACCGACCTGATGCGCAAGACGGTCTTCCGCTCGCTGCATCGGCTCTACCCGGAGCGGATCAACAACAAGACCAACGGCATCACCTTCCGCCGCTGGCTGCACCAGGCCAATCCGGCGCTCACCGACCTGCTGGTGGACACCCTCGGCCAGGGCGTGCTGCACGATCCCGAGAAGACCCTGCCGCAGCTCAAGCCCTATGCCAACGACAGCACCTTCCGCGAGCGCTTCGCCCTGCAGCGCCAGCGCAACAAGGACACCTTCGCCACCCTGGTCAGGCAGCGGCTGGAGATCGATCTCGATCCCAGTGCGTTGTTCGACGTCCAGATCAAGCGGATCCACGAGTACAAGCGGCAGCTGATGAACCTGCTGCAGACCATCGCGCTGTACCAGGCCATCCGCGACAACCCCAATGGCGACTGGACGCCGCGGGTCAAGATCTTCGCCGGCAAGGCCGCGGCCAGCTACCACCAGGCCAAGCTGATCATCAAGCTGGCCAACGACGTGGCCAAGGTGGTCAACAGCGACCCCCTGACTCGTGACTTGCTCAAGGTGGTCTTCCTGCCCAACTACAACGTCAGCCTGGCCGAGGTGATGATCCCGGCGGCGGATCTATCCGAGCAGATCTCCACCGCCGGCATGGAAGCCTCGGGTACCAGCAACATGAAATTCGGCCTCAACGGCGCCCTGACCATCGGCACCCTGGATGGCGCCAACGTCGAGATGTGCGAGCTGATCGGTGCCGAGCACATGTTCATCTTCGGCCTCAAGGCGGCCGAGGTGGAGGAGCGCCAGCGCAGCGGCGGCATCTCTTCGGACATCATCGAGAATTCGCCGCGGCTGTCCCAGGTGCTAGCCGGTCTACGGGGTGGCCAGTTCTCGCCCGAGGATCCGGCGCGCTACAACAGCCTGCTGGACGTGCTGACCTGGCACGACCGCTTCCTGGTCTGCGCCGACTTCGACGCCTACTGGGACGCCCAGCGCCAGGTCGAGACCCGCTGGCAGCAGCCGGACAAGTGGTGGCAATCGGCGGTGATCAACACCGCCAGCATGGGCTGGTTCTCCTCGGACCGCACCATCCGCGAATACGCTACGGAGATCTGGAAGGCGTTGTAGTTGAATGCGCTGTGCAGCCATTGCGGCGATAGACCCTAGCTTGGGTTGAGACGGCTCCCTCGTCGAAGCCCAACATTGCCGGTCCCGAGGCGATGTTGGGCTTCGCTGTGCTCAGCCGACCCGCGGTTGCCGGTAGGTCGGGTTGAGAAGGCTCTATCGTCGAAGCCCAACACTGCCAGCCCCAAGGTGATGTTGGGCTTCGCTACGCTCAACCCAACCTACGCCGGCCGGCCATGGCCGCGATCAACTACCCCCGATTGAGAACCCACGCCTTCCACGCCGTCTACATCCTTGCAGCATCCGCCCCGCAAGCCCTGACCTGGAGCCCCCATGCCCCGTACCTTCACCCGCCTCGAAGCGGGCAGCCCCGCCCATTACGGTGCCACCGTCGTCGACGACGGGATCAACTTCGCCGTCTGGTCGCCCGCCGCCGAGGCCGTCGAACTCTGCCTCTACGATGCCAAGGGTGAAGCCGAGACCCAGCGCCTGGTCTTTCGCGAACATGAAGGCGGCGTCTGGCATGGCTTCCTCCCCGGCGCCAAGCCGGGCCTGAGATACGGCCTGCGCGCCCAGGGCGCCTATCGGCCCCAAGACGGCCTCAGATTCAATGCCAACAAATTGCTGGTAGATCCCTGGGCCCTGGCGGTGGATCGGCCCTTCCAACTCCATCCCAGCACCTACGGCTTCCATCCCGACGACCCCAATCGTGCGGACGAGCGCGACAGCGGCGCCCATGTACCCAAGGCCATCGTCCTGCCACCGCTGGACGGTCTCGTGCCCAGCCCCAAGGCCCGCGACGCCGGGCTGATCTACGAACTGCACGTGCGCGGCCAGACCAAGCTCCACCCCAAGGTTCCGGCCCGCCAACGCGGGACCCTGGCCGCCCTGCGCCATCCGGCGCTGATCGAGCACTGGCAGCGCCTCGGCGTCACCACCCTGGAGCTGCTGCCCATCGCCGCCTGGGCCGACGACCGCCACCTGCCGGCCCTGGGGCTGGCCAACTACTGGGGCTATAACCCGGTGGTGATGGCTGCTGTCGATCCGCGGCTGGCGGGGGGCGATGCCCTGGGCGAGTTGCGCGAGACGGTCGCCACCCTGCAGGGGGCCGGCTTCGAGGTGCTCCTCGACGTGGTCTTCAATCACACCGGCGAAGGTGACGAACTCGGTCCCACCTTCAACCTGCGCGGCCTGGACAATGCCGGCTATTACCGGCTGCAGCCGGGCGATCCGGCGCGCTACATCAACGACATGGGCTGCGGCAATTGCCTGGCGCTGTACAGCCCGCCAGCGCTGCGCCTGACCCTGGACAGCCTGCGCCACTGGGTCACCGCCGCGGGTGTCGACGGCTTCCGCTTCGACCTGGCGCCGGCCTTGGGCCGCCTGGAAAGCGGCTTCGACCGCGATGCACCCTTGCTCCAGGCCCTGGCCCAGGACCCGGTGCTGCGCCAGGTGCGGCTGGTGGCCGAACCCTGGGACATCGGCCCCGGTGGGCATCAAGTCGGCGCCTTCCGCGCGCCCTGGCAGGAGTGGAACGATGCCTTCCGCGACGACGTGCGCCGCTTCTGGCGCGGCGACGAAGGCCTGCGCGGCGCCCTGGCCACGCGCCTGGCCGGCAGTGCCGACCTGTTCGGCGCGGGTGATCGCCTGCTGCGCACCAGCGTCAACTTCATCACCGCCCACGATGGTTTCACCCTGGCCGATCTGGTCAGCTACGCCGAGAAGCACAACGAGGCCAACGGCGAGGAGAATCGCGACGGCACCACCGACAACAAGAGCTGGAACAACGGCGTGGAAGGGCCGAGCGATGATCCGGCCGTGCAGGAGGCCCGCGCCGCCGACCAGCGCGCCCTACTGGGAACCCTGATCCTGGCCGGGGGCGAACCCATGCTCACCGCCGGCGACGAATTCGGTCGCACCCAGCAGGGCAACAACAATGCCTATGTGCAGGACAACGAACTCTCCTGGCTCGACTGGCAGCAGGCCGCCAGCCCAGCCGGTCAACGGCAGAGCGCCTTCGTCGGCCGGCTCATGGCGCTGCGTCGAGAGCTGCCGGCCCTGCAGGCGCAGCGGCTGCTCGGGCGCCCCGATCCCCGTGGCTGGGTCAGGATCGAATGGCTCGATGCCGACGGTGCGCCGATGGACGACGGCCGCTGGCAGGCCGGGGGCAGCCTGCCGCTCGCCCTCACCCTGGAGCCCCTCGACGGAGCGGATCAGCCCCAGGCCGCACGGATCTGGCTGGCCTTCCAGCCGCGCCGGGAGGAAATCGAGCTGCGCCTGCCGCCGTCACGTGACGGACATCACTGGGTGATACAGCTGGACAGCCGCCAGCCTGAACTGGAACCGGACTCGGCAGTCTACCCCAGCGCCGAAAATCTCCGTGTGGGCCGAGGCGTACTGCTGGCCGTGGAGACCTCGAGCGTGCGCTAGGCGTACGTTCCCTGTCGGCCGCCGCTGCCCAGCGCCTCGTCGCCCGGATGACGAAGCCTGGAATCGGCACTGGCTGGCAGACCTGGCCTGACGGTCCGCTCTGCTTGAGACGGAGCTTGAGCTTTGGCGCTACACTCGCGCCCATCATTACAAGGAGCACCGCGATGTCCCGGATATCCCTCAGTCGTTACCTCATCGAGCAGACCCGCAGCCACAAGACCCCGGCCGACCTGCGCTTCCTCATCGAAGTCGTGGCGCGGGCGTGCAAGCGCATCAGCTACGAGGTGTCCAAGGGGGCGCTGGGTGGCGTACTCGGCAGCATGGGCACCGAGAACGTCCAGGGCGAGGTGCAGAAGAAGCTGGACGTACTGTCCAACGAGATCCTGCTGGAAGCCAACGAATGGGGCGGCACCCTGGCCGGCATGGCCTCCGAGGAAATGGACCAGGTCCACCAGATTCCCGGTCACTACCCCAAGGGTGCCTACCTGCTGATGTTCGATCCGCTGGACGGCTCGTCCAACATCGACGTCAACGTTTCCGTCGGCACCATCTTCTCCATCCTGCGCAAGGACTTCGTCAGTAGCACCACCGGTGACGTGACCGAAGAAGCCTTCATGCAGAAGGGTACCGAGCAGGTCGCCGCCGGCTACGCCATCTACGGTCCCCAGACCATGCTGGTGCTGACCCTGGGCGACGGCGTCAAGGGCTTCACCCTGGATCGCGAGCTGGGCAGCTTCGTGCTGACCCATGAAGACATCACCATCCCCGAGAGCACCGCCGAATTCGCCATCAACATGTCCAACCAGCGCCATTGGGAAGCCCCGGTCAAGCGCTACGTGGATGAGCTGCTGGCCGGCAAGGAAGGCCCCCTGGGCAAGAACTACAACATGCGCTGGATCGCTTCCATGGTGGCCGACGTCCATCGCATTCTCACCCGTGGCGGTCTGTTCATGTACCCCCGCGACGCTCGCGAGCCGGAGAAGCCCGGCAAGCTGCGGCTGATGTACGAGGCCAATCCCATGGCCATGCTGGTCGAGCAGGCCGGGGGCGCGGCCACCAACGGCCACCAGCGCATCCTCGACGTCCAGCCCGACGGCCTGCACCAGCGGGTGGCGGTGTTCCTGGGCTCCAAGGAAGAAGTGCTGCGCGTGACCGAGTACCACCGTCAGCGTTGATCCTCGCCTGCCGGGCCGCCTGCAACGGGCGGCCTGGTCGCTGCTCAGCTCGTCCTGACGTTCAGCTTCGATTCAGTCCCCTTAATCCGTCGCTAACCTGCCGCCCCGGAAGATGGCCAGGCAGCCGGTCGGGCTGTATTCGAATCGCGTGAGGATCTTCCACCATGAATGCCCTGAAATCCCGTGTCGTCCTCTTTGGTCTGCTGGCTGTGGCCAGCCACTCGGTCTTCGCTGCCGATACGCAGAACTTTGCCGGCCTCACCTACGGCAGGAGCTACGACAACTTCGACAACAGTCACGCACTCAATGGCAACCTGAATAGCCCCGACACCGACGGTGCCATCGACGGCAACAACACCTGGGGCCTGCGCCTCGGCCAGCAGAACGATGCCGGTCGGTACTACGCCACCCTCGACCAGGCCAGTGGCAGCAGCGATGGCATAAAGCTCCGCCAGCAAGACCTCACCGGCAGCTACGACGCCTTCTACCCGCTGAGCGACAGCACCAGGCTGTTCGGCGGCGGCACCCTCGGCCTGACACGGGTCACCCAGGACGGCTCCAGCTATAGCCACAACGGCGATACCGGCTACCTGGCCGGGGTCCAGGCGGGCATCCTGCAGCAGGTCAACCAGCGCACCTCGCTGGAGGCCGGCTATCGCTACCTGCGCAGCAACGCCAAGCCGGACATCGACCAGGACGGCACCAAGCTCGGCTCGACCCAACTCGACAGCAGCAAGGAAATCTACCTGGGCATGAACGTCTATTTCTAGGACGTACCGGGGCGGTGCAGGCCGCCCCCTCGCTAGCCGTAGGGATCGAGACCGGAAAAGACCGCCACCAGGGCCACGGCGAGCACGCCCAGGGCGATCTCCACGGCAGTGGCCCGTCGCAGCCACAGCAGCGCACGGGGTC